>JAYUEB010000030.1:0-7959 GCA_043739525.1 Bdellovibrionales bacterium | reverse complement strand
ACGAGGTACTTTCTATTTCTTCTTAACGAACTCCCATTTCTTCAGTTGCCACTTCGTACTCACAAGAGCCACTAGCTCACCTTTTTTATTTTTAATCTCAGTTTTCATATCGATAATTCGTTCCCCCTCTTTTTCAGCTGGCCACTCAGCAGGTGCAGCCGCTTCGCCGATAAGAGTTCCAAATCCTTGCTTTTGGTAATCAACTTCAAGTTTTGTGATAATCATTCGATAATCTTGCATTGAATAGTTCTGGCTGAGCAAAACTCCGGCAGGATATTCTCCTAGAAGTGCCAACGCACACGCATGAGCTCCGCCAACATGATTACGCCTTAAAACTCTCGGCGGAGAACTGACCCGCACTTGCTGTGGCGTTAGCATCTCGATCTTCATTCCAAGCCAACGATTAAAAGGAATCGCCAAATTAATCGCAACATCCATCACCCGATTTTTGATTTGCGGGATCGTAATCATATCAACATATTTTGTGAGACCGATAAGATTGAATTCCATTTGCAGTATCCTTCTTTTTATTTTGAAGTCTTAAAATCACCTGCTATCATCTCAAGAATGTCGACAAATCTAAACTTCTTTGATCGCTGGATAAGACTTTTTCTAGGATGCCTACTCCTTGCATGGGGCATCGCAGGCGGACCTTGGTGGGCATTTGGCGGTCTGTACCTCATCGCAAGTGGAGCATCACGAGTTTGCATCGTCTACGCACTTTTTGATAGCGGTAAGCGACCTTTGTCCAAGTAGCTAGTCCATAGAACAGGCTAAATAGAATTTGAGTGATTGTGAGTTCGACACTTTCTTCGAAATTTTCTTAAATCTTTAGTCTCAAATTAATACTTCGGCATTTGGAACATTCGCGTTTTCCAAACGTGGACACACCTCATCAATTGAAGCAAAAAAAAACACATACTTTTTTAATGAGAAATTCCGATAAGAACCATAAGAATCAAGGGGTAAAATGGCAAACATTCTCCTCGTGGATGATGACGAAGATCTTCTTCATCTCGCACGAAACTTACTAGCAAGTCAAAAGCACACCGTCATGGTTGCGCATAATGCTCTTGAGGGTATCGACCTCTTGGGACGATATCCTTTTCAGTTGATTGTAACCGATGCGAATATGCCACAGTATTCGGGTTTTGATTTTGTAAAGACGATTCGAAATCAAGAAGCACTTAAAGCAGTTAAAATCGCTATGCTCACGGGTAGAAGAGAAAAGCGCGATATCGATCGCGCGCTCAATATTGGGGTCGATGATTATATCGTAAAACCAATTGACCCAATTCTCTTCTTGAAAAAAATTGAACGTCTTCTTGAATCTCCAGCATCACTCGTCAATAACGAAGTTGAGCTTGCGAGCACTCCTGCTCTCGCAAACGGCAAAATGGAATTTTCGGTCAAACTTAAATCAGTCAGTGAAATGGGCGTTGTCGTACATAGCAGCCATCCGATGACCGAGGGCAAACTCACAAATGTCAATAGCGCCATTTTTGGCGAAATGGGAATCACGACTCCACATCTTAAAGTACTCACATGCCTACAATTCAAAGCGCCACACGAAGGTTTTGAAATTCGAATGGCATTTATCGGAACTGACGATACAACTTTACAAAAAATTAGATCCTGGATCTTTAAAACTCAGGTTAAACGGAAGTCCGCATGAAAATATTATTGGCCGAAGACGACCCAAGCATCGTTTACATTACTCAAACATGTCTTGAGAAAATCGGCGGCCATAATGTGACGGTTACCGTAGACGGTGAAAAAGCGATCAATCAAGCTCTAGCTGATACCTACGATCTGCTTTTACTTGATGGGATGATGCCGAAAAAGACCGGCCTCCAAGTTGCGACTGAGTATAGACAAAAATCCAATATCAAAACTCCGATCATCTTCTTAAGTGCACGCAACGAAGAAAAAGAAATCGAAAAATATTATGATCTTGGCGGAGGTTTTATTGCAAAACCCTTTGATCCAATGACCATTTGTAAGCAAATAGACGAAATATTTTTGAAACTCATGAAAGCAGCTGGATGAATTTAATTAGATTCAGAGTTTTATTTCTCTACTGGAGCGCACTCTTCTGCGTCGTCTTTTTTGGCGTTCGCGGCTACAAGTCTTACATTACTTTAAATCATGAATACGAACAGCTGAGTCAGAGCTCAAATCTTAGAAACCTTGTTTTGGATCTTCAGCCTAGCAATTTCAGTCGTGAAATCAAAAATCAATTGCAAGAATTTAAGCGATCCATCAATGCTCAACAACGAGCCGAGAACATTAGTGACCTCATTCAAGCATACTCGAATCACGACGCTCATCTGACTGAGCTGAGACGAGTTGCTGTTCTAAACGGTGAAAAGGCTTTTTACCAAAGAGCCTCTGAAGACATTAACTTTTGGCAAAAGCGTTTTATCTTTAATTTGTTGTGCGCATGTCTCGGACCAATTGTTGGATTTACACTTCTCGTGTTACTTCTCAAAAGCGCTCTCTTCAGGCCACTCAGACAACTCACAAATCGTATGATGGACTTTTTAGTTGACCGCTACTCGTTTCAATTTTCACAGCCTGCTAATAATGAAATCGGTGCTCTTCAAAGAACATTTAGTTCACTCGCTCAACGTGTTATTAACAATATGGATGAACTCAAATCTCTTGATCAAGCAAAGTCGGAGTTCTTAAGTATTGCGAGCCACGAACTAAGAACTCCAATGACCTCAATTAAAGGGTCCCTCAGCTTGCTTGCCTCTGGAGTTGCTGGCCCCATTGATCCATCCGCAAAAAAGCTAATTGAAATCGCTGAAACTGAAACTGATCGACTCATCAGACTCATCAATGACCTGTTAGATCTTGCAAAAATTGAAGCTCGCAGACTCCCACTTAATTTGAAGTGGGAAAGCTGGCGCGAAATTGCATCTAAAACTGCGGAAGGGCTTTCGGCGTTTGCGTACAACGCCAAAGTTCAATTGATCTTCGAAGCCTCAACAGACTACGAACTCTATATCGATCCAGATCGTATTCAACAGGTGCTCACGAATCTCATTTCGAATGCAGTTAAGTTTTCTCCCGAAGGTGGAAAGATCTTCATTAAGCCAATTGAAACTCCTTCGCAAGCGCTTGAGATTCAAATCCAGGATCAAGGACCTGGAATCGCCTCTGAGGACCAAGAGCTCATCTTTCAAAAATTTCGCCAAGCCGCGAATGCCGAAAATCCAATTGTCAAAGGCACTGGACTAGGATTAGCTATTGCTAAGGCCCTCGTCGAAGAGCACAAAGGTGTAATCGGTGTCTTTTCTAAAAAAGGCAGTGGAGCGATGTTTTACTTCACTCTACCCGAATGGAAAAAGGATAGCGTCACGCCGCTTCGACCAATTACAGAGGCCCCAAAGGCAAAGGTTGCTTGATCATCGAAGAACTGATGAACCAATTGAAGCTCGATTATATTGAGACGCTACCCGAAAAGCGTGAACGAATCGCTTTGCTCTTTAAAAAAAATGAATTAGAAGAACTTGAAACCGAATTTCACAAAATGAAAGGCACCGGCAAAACCTATGGTTTGCCTGAAGTGAGCCTGCTCGGTGAAGTTCTTGAAACAGTGTGCATGAAGGCTCCCGCGGCATTAACAGAGGCTATTCCGATGTTTCTTGTACTTATTGATGAAATTTTTAAATCTCGAAAAAGCGAGACGGCATTTCTCATTGAAGACTCGGACGAATATCAAAAATTAAAAGTCAAAATTCGCAAAGAAAGTAAATAGTTTTATGATCTCATCCTTGAAAGAAATTTTTGCTCAAGATCAAATCTTAACCGATCCTGAAAATATCAAATATTACGGTAAAGATTGGCTCAAGTATTACGAACCTAATGCTCAAGCAATCGTATTTCCAAAATCAACTCTTGAAGTTCAAAAACTAGTTTTGTGGGCACGAAAAAATAAAGTATCTTTAGTACCTTCGGGTGGCCGCACAGGCTTAAGCGGAGCCGCGGTAGCACTTAAAAATGAAGTCGTTGTCAGTTTCGAAAGAATGAATCGCATTTTGGATATCAACGAAACAGATCGCGTGATTCACATCGAACCTGGAGTCATTACTGAGAACCTCCAAAAATATCTATGGGATAAAGGGCATTATTATCCGGTTGATTTCGCAGCTCGTGGCTCAAGTCACATCGGTGGCAATGTTGCGACAAACGCTGGTGGGGTCAAAGTCATGCGCTACGGACTTACTCGCGACCAAATCTCAAGCCTCGAAGTCGTCACGGGCTCAGGAGAAATTCTACACCTCGGAAATGACTTAGTTAAAAATGCCACGGGTCTTGATCTCAGACATCTTTTCATCGGGTCAGAAGGTATTTTAGGCTTCATTACTAAAATTGGAATCCGCTTTACTCATCAACCCAAGCCTCTCACGGTTTTGCTGTTGGCAGTTCCTCATTTAAATTCTGTCATGAAAGTTTTTGAAAAGTTTCGCGGAGCGCTCCCGCTCACCGCTTTCGAATTCTTTTCTGATATCGCTCTTGATATCGTCAGTCAGCACACAGGACTTGCGTCGCCACTTGAAACCAAAGCTCCCAATTATTTATTGATTGAAGTTGAAAATACAGACCAATCCGTTGGCGACGAGATTTTGAAACTCTTTGAATCCTGCATGGAGGAAGGCCTCGTCTTAGATGGAGCCATCGCCCAAAACGAAACTCAAGCCCGCACCTTCTGGCGCTTTCGAGAAGACATCAGCGAAGCCACTGCTCCCTACTCGCCTTACAAAAATGACGTGTCCGTAAAGGTCTCTTTGGTTCCGCAATTTTTAGATCAAGTTGATTCAGTTTTAAAAAAGAATTACCCGCACTTCAAAGTTGTTTGGTTCGGACACATTGGAGATGGCAATATGCACATCAACATTTTAAAGCCCGACAATCTTTCAAAAGAAGAATTTATCAAGAGTTGCGAACAGGTAAATAATTTGCTCTTCAAAGTAATTGAAGAAATGAAAGGTTCAATCTCGGCCGAACATGGCGTGGGTTTAACCAAAAAAAATTATCTTAAATACTCAAAATCCTCTGCAGAAATCGAACTCATGCGAGGAATCAAAAAGGTCTTCGACCCAGATGGGATTATGAATCCGGGGAAGGTTATCTAACGGAGAATCTGGGACAGGCAAACTGATATCGGAAATCAGCTTCAGTTACCGGAAAGCTGACCGCTGCCTGAGACCGAAACTGAGAGATTGCCGACGGCCAACAGCTGCCCTTAAACCGAAACTGCACGCAAAACCAATACTAAATTTTCGGCCCAGCGTCTACTGGCAGCCGTCCTCTGTTAGCAGTCTTTCAGTTTCAGTGCCAGTTATCTGGTATCTGGTATCAGTCTGCTTGCCCCTGACTCCCTGAATCACCGAACTGCTACCCTAGTACAGCACCCTCGTCTGAATGCTTGTCTTAAGGCTTGATACTTTGGCTGACACCTGATCGGCGGAACCTTTTTCCATATCCATAACCAGAAAACCGATTTTGCTGTCAGTTGATAAATACTGGGCCTGAATATTGGCGCCTAAATCAGAAACTATTTTGGTGATATCACTTAAAACTCCAGGAACGTTTTGATGCACATTCAAGAGTCTGTGTGAATCAGGATGCAAAACTGGCAAGTCCACGTTCGGGAAATTGACTGCACCTCTTGTGTTGCCAAGTCTTGCGAAACTTAAGAGGCTCGCGGCGACTTCGGCTCCGATGGCGGCTTGAGCTTCTTCTGTGCTTCCGCCGATGTGAGGAGTCAGTATCACATTCTCTAAACCTTGCAGTTCGGAGACGAACTTTTCATTGTTTGAACTTGGTTCGGATGGAAAAACGTCAATTGCTGCTCCGCCAACTTGATGAGATTTGAGCGCGGCCGCTAGATCTGAAATTTTCACAACACTTCCGCGACTCGCATTGATGAGAAAGGCACCTTTTCTCATTTGATTAAGTTCACGGGCCGTGATCATTTCGCGAGTTTGTTTGGTATCGGGTACGTGAAGAGTGACAAAATCGGACTCTTTCAAAAGTTCGCTGAGGGATTCACAGACGCGCGAATTTCCGAGAGGTAATTTCTTGACGACATCAAAAAATAAAACGCGCATGCCGAAGGCTTCGGCGAGTACACTCACTTGGCTACCAATATGTCCGTAGCCAACGATACCGAGTGTTTTGCCCCTTACTTCATGAGATCCTGCAGCGGATTTGATCCATTGACCGAGATGGGCCTGGCTGCTGCGATCACAGACTTGTCTGCTCAAGCAAACGATTTCTGCCAAAACAAGCTCTGCAACGCTTCTGGTATTTGAGTAGGGCGCATTAAATACTGGAATTCCAAGTTGATTGGCTTTTGCCAAATCGACTTGATCCGTGCCGATGCAAAAACAACCAATTCCTAAAAGATGTTTGGAAGAAGTTAAAATCTTTTCGGTAATTTGAGTTTTTGAACGAACACCTATGAAATCATAATTTTGCGCAAGCGTGATAATCTCAGATTCTTTTGGCGAGTTTGAAAGTAACTCAACCTCATAACCTTCATTTTTCAAAATTTCTTTTGCACCAGGATGAATCGCCTCGAGAAGCAAGTAACGATACTTTTTTTGACTATATTTTTGCATAAGATCATCTTGTCATATTGAGCCTTGGTTGAATAGAATAAAGTTAAAAAGGAGCTCTAGTGTCTAACCCCGTCGACGAACGCCTTAAACTTCTTTTCATCGATGACGATGACTTGATTGCTCAAAGCGTAAAAATGTTGCTCCCCTCAAACTGGCGAATGGTGCATTCACTCTCGCTCAAAGGTCTAGACGTAAAGAATTTCGATGCTGCCTTTGTCGATATGCATCTTACTCCCGACTCATTGAAATCAAAAAAGCCTGAAGGCCCCGCCATTATTCATGAGCTTTCCAAGCAAAATCCGCATCTTGAAATTGTTGCCATCTCTGGAGATCTCGAGCGCAGCCTTATGGAGTCCTGCCTACAAGCAGGCGCTTCAAGATATTTAGCAAAACCATTGGCTGCAGAAGAGTTCAAACTCGTTTTAGAAAAAATCGAAGCCCTTTTACTTCTTAGAAACGCCACTCACCGCGCCTTTCAAAGCTCGCAAGCCTGGATTGGATCGAGCGGTAAGAGTCATGAAATGCGAAAGCAAATTGCCTCTCTTCAAAGTGAGTCTGGCCCAATTTTAATTGAAGGCGAATCAGGAACCGGAAAAGAGGTCGCGGCCCATCTCATTCATGGCCCCAAATCTGAAAAAGCTTTTATCGCTGTCAACATTGCAGCTATTCCAGAAAAACTTTTTGAAAGTGAAATGTTTGGCCACGTCAAAGGCGCCTTCACCGGCGCTGATCAAAATAAAATTGGTCTTGTCGAAGCTGCAAGCGGCGGAGATCTTTTCATAGATGAAATCGAAGCTCTACCGCTTTCACTTCAACCGATCTTATTGCGCTTTTTAGAGAGTGGCGAAATCCGCCGCGTGGGCGCCAAAGAAAACATTAAAATTAATGCACGTGTCATTGTGGCTACAAATCAAAACCTCAATCAGATGGTACGCGAACAAAAGTTTCGCGATGATTTACTGTGGAGATTAAACGGTAAAAAAATCACTCTTCCGCCTCTGCGAGAACGCAAAGAAGATATTCAAGAACTCTGCGAATACTTTTTGCAAAAGGAAAGACCCAAGCGAAATAAAACTCTGGCTGAAGATGCAAAGACGGCTTTGAGCGAATACTCTTATCCCGGAAACGTGCGTGAACTGAAGCGCATTTGCGAACAAATCAGCTTGTACTCTCCACTGCCAATTATTCGTAGGGAAGACGTCATCAACTGTCTTCCGCGCACTTTGGGCGGCACGGACGCCCAAAACATCGACTTCAGTCTTGGTTTGAATGAAGTGATGCAGTCTTTTGAGGCAAAAATCATCTTACAAGCCTTAAAAATGCA
>JAYUEB010000029.1:0-2649 GCA_043739525.1 Bdellovibrionales bacterium | reverse complement strand
GAGCATTGAGTTCTTCAGATCTAGAAAGAACAACTAGGTCAACGTCCCTAGTTGCCCTGAAATCCAAAGCCTGTTCGTCCATCATAATTGCGGCGGCACCACCACCTATGATGACATACTGATCTTCAAGGCCTTTTAAGTAAGCGCAAAAGTGGTCGAAACCGTGTGGGCGAGCCATTCTAGTCTGCCTTTCTTCCTAATTGATATTTTACAAGCATTTCATCAAGAGACATTTGAATCCTCTCATCGGGATTATGTCGCATAGAAAAATACAATTCGATAGGATTAAGGACTCCGTTGATTGAAAACAGAAACGGATCTTCTTTCCAGGTCTGTAAAGAAACTGTATTTTCAAAATTGCCTTGAAGGTTATTTTTTTGGAAAGATTTTTGATATTGTGTTCGAAAAATATTTGCGGTCATGGCAATAGTTAATTCACTTGGCGCTGCCAGGTTAGAATAATGTGCCAGCGCCGTCTCTCCAGCGAGACAGTATTTTTTTATGTCTTGTGGGGCATAGTTTGTTTTCACAATACGAAAAAGAGGATCTATCGAGATCGTTTGAACTCTTTCCCAAATGTCTTTAGCACTTTCAACGCTGTAAAATTTTGTTGGTCCAGCACCATGAGAAATCAAAATGTTCTTTCGAGCAAGAGCACTCAAAATCAGGCTTAGCTTAGAAGGAGATAATTTAAACTGCTTTTTTTCAGTGATCTGTTCATGAAGTGCCTTGAGCGTAAATCTAAAGGGAATAAATTTTGTTAAAAGACCTGCCACGATTTTGAGTGCAAATGGCGAGAGGGCTTCATTGGTGGTTTCCATATTGGGCGCGTAATTGAGACTTTTGATTTTTCCATTCACACCGAGTTCTGGTGCAAAAATGAATTCGTCTTTGTAAATGAAAGGAATGCGGAGCCTAACCAGCATAGGTCGATATTTGCTTGGTAGGCGATCAGCTATCACAAGGACATGACGCTTTAAAAGTTGCGTGAGTTGTTTGTAGATTCGCGAGAGCTGATCGAAAGTAATCTCGCTCGCGGGAGCTACCAAATAGAGGGGAGCGCTCGGAGCACCAAGAAAGGGCAATTCATAGACTGTAATGGCCTTCTTCATCCACAGTGGAAGCCCCTTAAGGCTTTCGGTATTAAGAAGATACGGCAATTCCTCTGCTATTGGGTATAGGGCTTGGATAGCCCGTATGTTGATTTTTAGTGTTTCCTCTACCATTTCACAATAATAACAGCTATTTGCATTTTTACAACACGATATTCTAAAATATATAAATATGAGTTAGTAAAAATGCAAGATACTGATATTAAATGATTATTTAAAACTAAAGCAGTCTTATTTTGAGATAAATAGGGCAAAATAAAGATCGCATTTCACCTCAAGGCATAGGAATTTACCCTATAAAAACTTTGAATACACCCTATCCAAACTTTTGAAAAAGAGTCTAAAACGCACCATTCCAAAGTGCACCACCAGATAATTTTTATACTAAAAGTCCGCCCTGGCGAACTCTTAACAACGGAAAAAGAGAGCCCTACTATCGTTAAAACAGATTCTATTTAAAAAAGTCGCATAGTTACCGTAAATGCCGCCATTGGCACAAGAATAGCTAAACAGATTTATATGGATGGTGCGGACCTGAAGACAACGATCCTTTTAATAGATGATGATAAGCGATTCGCAGAGTCTATGGCTAAAATGCTAGGTGCAGATCATAACGTCGTTCTGGCCCATGATTCGACCGAAGGCCATCGCCTCCTCGTGCAAACAAAGCCAGATCTACTTCTCTTGGATATCGACCTTCCAGGTCTCTCGGGATTTGAAGTTCTAAAACTACTCCGTCGTAGAATGGTGGATCTCCCCATCATCATGCTTACTGGCGAAAGTGACGCTGACACAATTATTGAAACGATGAAGGCGGGAGCCAGTGACTATGTCATCAAAGGCTCCGAAGATTTCGAAGCTAACCTCAAGTTTCGCATTTCTCAAGTATTGAGTCGCATGGCAATTTTGAAAAAGAACAAGCAGCTTGAGGACGAAAATAGTTCACAAGTAGAAAAAAATCGAAAACTTTCCGCCAAGCTGAAAGCGCAGGCTCGCAGCTACGAAATTTTTGGCAGCTCAGAAGGTGTTCTCAAGTTAAAAAGTGACATGCTTCGATTCAAAGGTTCTGACACCTTTGTACTCATCACAGGAGAGAACGGAACAGGAAAAGAGCTTGTCGCGCACGGGTTAAACTTTCAAGAGGATGATCCTTCGAGACCATTTGTTGCTGTGAACTGTGCTGCAATTCCCGCAACTCTTTTTGAGAGTGAATTTTTCGGACACGTTAAGGGTGCCTTCACGGGCGCTACTGAAAATAAGGCGGGTCAGTTCAAGCTTGCAGACGGCGGCGATATTTTCTTAGATGAAATTGGTGAAATCCCTCTTGCTATGCAAGCAAAACTTCTGCGTGTCTTGCAAGAAAAAACATTTACGCCAGTTGGTGGAACAAAACCCGTTTCAGTGGAGGTGCGTGTCATCGCCGCCACCAACAGAAAATTGGAAGAAGAAATCGCCAAAGGAAACTTCCGAGAAGACCTTTACTATCGGCTGACTAAAATCGTTCTTCACACGCCTCCGTTGCGGGAGCGCCCTGATG
>JAYUEB010000028.1:0-2659 GCA_043739525.1 Bdellovibrionales bacterium | reverse complement strand
CATCACTCAGCGAGGGAAGATCGCCAAACTAGAGTCGGGACCGAAGGGTCAAAAGCCGACAGTTGAATTCGAAGCTCATTGGGCCGAATAAAAACTCTAGTCTCGTGGATGTCTTTGAATCAACTTCACGCGTGTTGACGATACAAAATCTTGGCGAAAATCTCGAATAAGAAAACGTGCTTTCGCGAGCGTTCTTTTTAGATTGAATCGGACGGATCAACAGAAAGTTTTGTGGTCACGAGGTTTGCACCTTCTAAATTCATTATTTCGAAAGGTGCCAATTTCTCGTGGCGAGCCGAATGCAGTCGATTTATTAGTGAAAACGAAATATCTCAACAAGAAAAAACTTCTAAGAAACTAACTGAATAGCATCTTAGAAGTTTTAATTTTTTTCAAAATTCTCAAAAAATTTATTTTAGTAATTTGTTTGCTTAGATTCTGAAAAGCACCGTAGCACTGCATGACGTGTAGATCTGTGTCCACCATATTTTGTCGTAGAATTCGTAGTGATTGTGAGAACATCCTTCTCGCGCTTGTATGAAATTTGATCTGTCAGTGTATCAATATCGTTTTCTTTAGATATTATATCACCCTTTTGAAGATCTACTGCCACCCAAAAGTCACTTTTCGATTCGAAAACAGATGTAAAGCTAATTTTATCTAATCCCCCTATATTTATTGTTGATTGGGGTCTGCCGCTTGAAATTCCCAAAGATGGTCGACCAAAAAGGTAGGTAGCAAATGAATACAAATTCACACCTTGATCGTTCTGTTCAGGCGCTCCTGGATAAATATAAACAATTGTTTTATCGTCATCCATGCTTGATTGGCAAATTTCGTACTGTTTCGGCAAAAGTTCTGTAAAATATTTGAATGTTTTTCCAGAGAAAACCTGGCCGACAACTTTTCTGACTCTTAATGAGTCTGTCTCTAGGTAAAAACGACGAAGGTATGCGTAAAGTACTTCATGGGTAATCAACGCGGCCTTATCTGTGGGGGATAATCGATCAAACAAAT
This sequence comes from Bdellovibrionales bacterium, assembly GCA_043739525.1. GTDB lineage: Bacteria > Bdellovibrionota > Bdellovibrionia > Bdellovibrionales > JAMPXM01 > JAYTQQ01. The sequence goes on along the minus strand of JAYUEB010000028.1, from coordinate 1,642 downwards.
CTTGATTTACATATACAATTTGTTCGCCGTCGACCCATTTTACAATTTGTTCAATAGGTTTCTCGCATTTATTTGGTAAAATATCCTCGTAAGAATCATCTGTAAGGATAATAGTTCCGCCCTTTTTCCAAACATATTTCATGTTTGAAGTACAGTGGCTGGTGTCGCCACCATCAATCGATTTAATGAAGCACTCGGCTTCATATACCAAACCAGAACTTAAACTATAGATTCCAGCTTCGGTTCCACTGGTAAAAGATGTTGTATCAAGAATCTTGTCTAAACGCTTAAGGGCAGTATTGACTTGTTCGGCGACGGGGGCGTTTGAATCTTGAATTTTTAGTCCCCAAGTATTTTCAGCCTCCCATAAATCTAAGACTCTATATTTTTTAGGTTTGTTCTGAACGCAGACTGCCTTGCCACCACCTGTTGAGCCGCCGCCATTGTCGCCAGCTGCGATCGCCTTAAAAGGGACGCAAAGAGCGGTAGTAAGCATAAACAATAGACAGTGAGACTTCGCAGTTTTTATTATAGCTTTCATATGGATCTCCATTTGGTTATTATTCAATTTCTAAGCCAATAATGCATTGTGCTAATTTAATGTAGGCGAGCTCTTTTCGATAGATTAAAGTTTTAATGTTTTAACTAATAAAATTAGTTATACTAATCTTATGGAAGACCTATTCAAATGCTCTAAGTACCGAGATTTCTTAACAAGATGCTTTCCCGGAAAAGGTGATAGGCGTGGTAGACGTCGTGAGCTTGCAAAGACACTCAGTTGCCAAACGAGTTTTATTTCGCTTGTTCTCACCGATCGTGCGCACTTTAACGAAGATATGCTTTTTAAGAGTGCGCAATTTCTCCGTCTTAATTCGAAAGAGACGGAATTCTTGTTATTCCTCTATCATCATGAAAGAGCGGGCTCTTCAGTTCTCCGCAGCTACTATCAGTCGAAAATAAAAGAAGCTCTTGATGCCAGATCGCAAGTCAAAGAGAGGGTCGGCCCGACGCCATCAATTCCCATTGAGATACAGGCGCAGTACTATTCAAATTGGACATATGCTGCAATTCATACGGTTGTTATGAATCCCGAAACCAGAGACATCGCTTCAGTTGCCAAGAAATTAAATCTGGGCACCGATATCGTAAAACAGAATGTCGAATTTTTGGAAAAGTGGCACTTTCTGAATAAAGTGGGAGCTCAATACGAGCCCGGCATAAATCGGGTTCACCTTTCTGCAGATTCTCCATTTATTGTTCAGCACCATCGCAATTGGCATCTCGAAGCAATGAGAGCTGTCGGAGAGAAAAATGATTTAGACTTAAACTATTCAGGTGCACTCAGTATGTCTAAAGCAGATGCCGAAACAATCAAAGAAATATTGCTTGCGGCCGTTGGCACAATCGAGAAAAAAATTGCACCTTCAGCGGACGAAGATACTGTGGGCGTGAGTATTAGTTTTTTTCGTTATTAGATATATATATTATATTCGACTAATCATGGATGATTTCGATACGATTTTTGAGAGAGATTTTTGTATAGTCAGTGGATAAACGTAAAAACTTATTTTTGTAATTCAAGAACAATTCATAAGAAGATCGTGCAGTTACTTCAATATATAAACTATGAGTTGAATTCGTT
>JAYUEB010000027.1:0-8029 GCA_043739525.1 Bdellovibrionales bacterium | reverse complement strand
CTTGAATCTCATCATTGAAAGCTGAGAATAAATCATTCTTTAAATGAACATACACATGCATGACTCGCAAAATCGCGCACGCCCATTTTCTGAGCTCTAACTTTTCTGGAGTCCTTTCGCTTGCAAAAATCAAAAGTTGACCGAGATCACCCAAAGCTTCTTGAGTTGCAACTTCTGCAGGGACTTTTTCGTCTTTGTCGAGCAGATGATCGTGAATCATACTGATGGCGCGCTGATATGATGCCCAAAGCTGCTCACGGTCCGAGAATGAGTTGAGATCATATCCATATGCCAGAACAAACTGTCTTGCCTGATCTCTATCTTTTACGTTGAGTCTTGGAATATCGAGAACCGACACGCCGCCGACGACGCAGTTAAAAACCGGAGCCTGGAATGAAAAATCGATATTCATAAAAACAAACCTAGCCCTCAGACAAATAAGTTTCAAGTGCTTTTACTTGGGGCGTTTAGCACTCAAAAGAGCACAAATTATAAACAAATTCTTAAACTGGGCCCTTGGAGTGAGCATGCGGATAGAAACTATTAGTCTTCAGCAGGCACCTCGAGCAAGCAGGACGCGTTTTTTTGCGGCCAGCGCAAAAAATGCTCGCGAGGGTAGGAGCCCGATTGCATGATGAAGACTATTACTTTCTATCCGCATGCTCACTGCAAGGGGCCAGTTTAGTGATGCAGGCCAAAGCCTAGGCAGTAAAATTCGACAAGTAAGTGCTTTCTTGTTAAACTTTTTAGATGGCGGCAGCGACAACACAGGGCACACAAAAATACTTCGTAACTCATCCGCACTTCAAGCCTCGAAAGCTTGGAGCTACCGATTTTTCGATTTCTCCATTTGGATTCGGAAGTTATCGCATCAGCGGAGCCGAGCCCGCGCACATTGAAGCTCTCAAAAAGGCCATTGAATCTGGGATCAACCTCATTGATACAAGCAGTAATTACGGTGACGGAAGTGGCGGAGCTGAAAAACTTATAGGCCAAGTTCTTGAAGATGTTTTTCGAGCAGGTAAAGTAGCTCGCAGCGAAATCGTCCTCGTCACTAAGGTCGGATACGTCCAAGGAAAAACTCTAGAGGAGGCCAAGACTCGCATTGAAAATCAGCAAGCCTGGCCTGAAATGGTGACCTATCAAGACAACTGTTGGCACAATATTTCTCCAGAATTTCTAAATGATCAGATCATGAATTCTTTGGCTCATTTACGTGTCGACTGCATCGATGTTTTACTTCTTCACAATCCTGAATATTTTTTAAAAACCTCGAATCAAAAAGAAGTCTATTACTCTCGAATTAAAAAAGCCTTTGAATTTCTTGAAACTCAAGTAGAAGCAGGGCGCATTCAGTACTATGGAATTTCAAGTAATACTTTTACCGATCCCGAAAACTCATTCGAAAATACCTCGCTAGAAAAATGTTTTCAAATCGCAAAAGAAGTCAAAAAACAAAATCATTTCGCGGTCGCGCAGTTTCCTCTGAATCTTTTTGAAAATAGTGCCGCAACACTTAAAAATAACTCTGGCCGGACACTTCTTGAGTTCGCAACTGAAAATAAAATTGGAACACTCGCCAATCGTCCACTCAACGCTCTTCTGAGAGGCCAGATGAATCGACTGGTGAGTTATCCGACTTATGACGTCGTCGAAGTCAAAGGGGATATGCATCGTGTATTGGGACGAGTGATCGAACTTGAAAAAAAGAATGTGGGCGGAAGTCGAACTCAAGGCCTCATGTGGGGACACGCGCTCAGAGAGAATTTGCAACAGCTTGATGATATCCTCGAGTGGCGAGAAATTTTATATCGACAGATTTTACCTTCACTTGAAAGTGCCCTCAATCGCCTTCCATCTACTTCAGGAAATTGGGCAAAAGAGTACCGTGAAAGCGCACTCGAATTACTCGCGCTGATAACCAAAAACTTAGAAAGCATTGGAGCTCAAAGAGCCAAAGTTTTAATGGATCAGATTGCAGAAAAAAGTCCAACTTCAAAGAATTCTCCGAGCCTTTCGAGTGCTGTTTTGAGCCTTTATTCAAGCTTGAGTGGGCTAAGCTGTGTCCTCGTTGGAATGAGAACACCGCAGTATGTCGACGATACTTTGAGTGCTACCCAAAGTATCCCTGAGAAGACAGTCATTGAAACATTTCAAAGTTTTTCTAAAAAGTAGGCGGGGCCAGGCTTAGAAACCATCACCCGAAAGCAATTCGCCATTCGCAAGCATTGGCAAAATCGAAACCTTTGCGAACACCGGATCGAATACATAAGTAAAGTCTCCAAGCGCCATCAAAGCCGATTCGGCAATCGTTGACCCCGAGAATTCGCCCGTGAAACGATTGTTAACGTATGGAGCGACAAGCATCAAACGATTCACGTCTGTTGCACGTCCACCAGCACTACAAGCGGCATCATAAAGAGATGCTCCGAGGCTCGCCTCCACTTGTCCGCGTTCAATCAAGACCTGACCGTTTGGATTATGGCTCACTGGGTTTCCCATAAGGGCCGTTAAAGAAGCTTCATCTGGATATGCACGAGAGAAGGTATTTCGAATCAACATTTGGTAGTTTCGCATTGTGAGAGTATCACAGTTTGTCGTATCGACGTTTGCCGAAGGATTATCTCCGCAGGCTCTATTATTCGAATAGTACCAACCTGTTGGGCTACCACCTGAAGTTTCACAAAATGCGTTGTTCTTTATAAGTCTTCCTGTACCCAACCAAATACTTTGAGTCGACAAGATTTGCGTATTATAGGTCGTTCCTCCCGTTGTATATGGAACAGAGACAATCGGAGTTGTGATAAAAATATTTCCGGTACTGTAAATGCGGCAGCCAACATCTGAGTGAACTGTTGCATCTGCAAACACAACTGGAAGACCTAAGTAAAGATCGCCATCACAAACAAGATTACTAATTTTGAAAACTTGGTTGACCGAATCATAAGTAATACCTGATAAAGCAGGCGAAGCTTGATTGTCTGGAATATAAACTTGATTCGAACTTGGATTATTAAAGGCCGCTAAAATACGAGCTTTTGTTGGAATATTGATTTTAAGAGAAGGCACTTCGACAACTTGGGCACTTGAATTGATATTGCCTTGGGCAAAGCGCGCCTTGATGAAATCACTAAGAGAGCTCACAGCCGTTGTAAAGTTAAATCTACTTAATGCAGAAGCTGGAACCGGAGCTGCTGGCACGATGATTTTACTATTGTTTAAGAGGGAAAGAGTGGCAACGCCCTGGTCTCCACCCGCTCGATCAAGATAAAATGAGTCATTCGAAGAAGCATCAAAAAACCAAGTGTTACCGAAGCCGTAATCGACAATGATATTCGAGCTCACCTTTGAGTGGCAAGTAACACAAGACATACCGCGAACAGCAAGAGCTGGTTGAATGGTATTTAAGTTATTTCCGACCATCACATTGATTTGACCACTTATGCTGTTGCCATAGGGATCAACCGCATACATCGGCGCGATATCAGGGCCCATATAAGATTCGTTCGGAGTATAGGTCACTGTCCCTGCAGTTGGATCTAAAATTTGAAAGTTACCGTTTGCAGATTTCAAATTGAGTAAAACAGAACTAGGAGCAAAACTGAGAGCTCCAACGTAAGCTCCTGCCAATTTGCCGGCAACAAAAGTCACGCTTTGATTCTTTTTAGTTGAAACATTCACCGCATCCAAAAATTTGCCTGAATAAGCAAGAGTCGCAATATTATTCGATGCAGGAGTAAAATCAACTTTTGAACAGTTTTGAAACGAGATCGAGAGAGTGATAGAAGATACCAAGAAAATGAGTAAGGTTTTAAGCCTTTGCTTTTTCGATTTTCTGAATCGAACGATTTGAACCGAAAACTTCTGAAATTGGGTTTTCAAGTTGAAGGAGTTCATATTTTATTATCCCCAAATAGTAAAGATCAGACATAGATATATGGTGCAATGGCTATACCGGTTGATCAGGTCTATAAACTACTTGAACGCCTAGTTCGTTTACATGTTTAGAAACTAAACGTAATTCAATCGAGTCCATGATTTTTTTCAAACATTTGAATAAGGCAAAAGATTCTCAAAAAGATAATATGAGATGGCAAGCGACAATGTCGCAATTTGAGATTTTGAAAATTTCAAAACGAAATTCTAAGCGGCTTTTTTCAAAAGCACTTGATTCATTTCTGCTTGAAGACGATTTTGATCTTCAGCCCAAAGTGGCTGTGCTTCGTTAAATATTTTAACGAGTCTAGGATCGAACTGCCTGCCCGCGAAGTCCTGAAGCTCTTTGTGAGCAACCTCTTGCGGTAAGCCACGACGATAGGCTCTCATCTGTGTCATCGCATCGAAAGTATCGGCAACTAAAATAATACGCGATTCGATTGGAACATTGTCACCACTTAATTTGTTTGGATAACCTTGGCCATCTATACGCTCATGGTGATGCAAAATTCCCGGAATCATCTCTTTGAAAAATGCATGATGAGTCAGAGGATTAATAATTTCAGCAGATTTAATCGGATGGATCTTCATGATCTCGTATTCTTCTGCCGTCAGTTTTCCGGGTTTCAATAGAATAGAGTCTGGAATTGCAACCTTACCCAAATCATGAAAAAGTGCCGCAAATTCAATAACGCGAGAATGGTAATCGCTCAAACCACTTGCCACAGCTAATAATCGGCTAAGATGGCTAACACGCATACAATGATAAAACGTGTCGGGGTCTTTCGCATACACGGATTTCATAACCGATTTGGCTATACTCTGTGTCCACTCTGGAATATCTCCCCACATACGTTCCCCCGATCAAATATAATACTTAAAGCTCACGTTAACTTATCGGTATACCCTGCCGGAACTACAGTAGATTTTTTCTTATAGGCTAAAGACGGGTTCGCCCTAAGCTTCGAGAGAACAAAACTAGAGAGGCCCATTCGACTCTAATTATTTTAAAACTCAAATTTTATCAAAATGAGACGTTTGATTTTGGGAATAAATCTTTAAGAGAGTAAGGATTGCTCGAAAGTTCCAGGCCCTATTTCTGGGCGCGGCCTGAAATTTAGCCGGTTTTCTTTTTGAACGAAAGCCATACATCTTTGACCTGCAGCCGAGAAGCCTCCTGCCACTCGCGATCGTTAATCACTTGTGAGAGCTTGCGCATTTTATTTTCTGGAAGCACATCTGGATCTAAAAAAATCTTAGCAAAACTCGGATGCTCATCGAAATTAGGCGAGAGCTCAAACATGAGTGCAACAAAGCCAGCCAAATCTGAAATGGTCGCTAAGTCGTAGGCCCGCGCGCGCTTCAGTCCATGCCCAATGCGATCATGCAAAACTTCTTTACTAATAAACTGCACGACTTTTGAGTGATAGCTGCGCAGATGCCAATAAATGAGTTTAACTAAATCTGCTTCGATTGCGCCTCTGCATTTTGCGAGTTGGTTATCCGAGAGATGCAAGAGACAATCTTCTGGATTTTGAGTCGAAAGGCGATGAGCATCTGACTTATGAGTGATACTGAAAAACTTCACTTCGAGGTCGTCGAGATTAGGGAGTCCAATTGAATCAATTGGTCCAAAAAACATATTCTTTTCGAACTCACTCCACATCGAAAGCAAGGTCTCAAGGACTGCAGCATCGTGAAAACGCAAAAAATACGGACTTCCCTCGGGACCTTTGGTGATAATAAACTTTTGAAGATGATTCCCAAGCTGAGCCATTGAAACTGGTGCAACAATAAAAATCCCCCAACGTTCGGTTGAAAGTGAGAAGTTAAACCAGTCAAGCGCTTCACTGGTCACTTCAACAAGTTGAGGCGGCTGGTAGTAGACCTTATCCCAGGCGATCATTTCAAATAATTCGGTGTCGGTGTCCTTGATATCAAGGTGTTGCTTTGGGAGCTCAAAGGGAATCTGAAAAAAAGGATCTACAAGGGCAAAAAGTTTTTTTTGCGAGGCAAACTCAGAAAGTTTCGCCTGAAGACTTCGATTTCTCTCAACGACGTAATTATCCATTAATAAACTCTTCGGCAGCTTTGTACGCGGACCTTTAAGTCTTTTTCGATTGCGCACGGCGTGGGTTTGGTGTTTTTTGCAATTAGATTTTTTGTAAAGTTTGAAACCTGTCACTTGAGTTCCATGTGTCTTCTTAAGAGACAGTTGATTCGCGCTCTGTCCCATATCAAACTGAGGCACTTGATAATTCGGATCTCAAAGGGAATACTTTGTGAATGAAGATTCGACTAACTAGACAAAAAACATTCATTGTTTTGAGTGTTTTGCCCATCACTTTGCTTGGATCGTTTTCTTGCGCTGAAAAAGCTCAGAAACCAACTCCCATTTTAGTGCCCCAAGCGACACCTGTTGCCGTTGCGACTCAGGCTCCGGAGCCAATCGTTGTAGCAAATCCGCCCCAGACTAGCGATTCAAATCAGGTGTTTGAAACTTGCGTGAGCAGCCTTAAGAAGCTCAATCTGAAACAAAAGCCCAAAGCCATTGATACGATTTGCAGAGATGCGAAAGAACTTGCTGGATGCACCAGTGTTGAGGGCCGAAAAATATTTTACTTCGATCACCCAGGAATCCCCTCTTCAACAAGCAAAAAGCCAGCCCAAAAAATCTTAAGCTTCTCGCTTATTCATGGAGATGAAGAAGAAAGCGCCGCCGTAACCCTTGCCTGGATTGAACGTCTAAACAATATCGAGCCCAGAAACTCTTGGCGGGTCATTCCGATCTTGAACCCTGATGGATGGACTCGCAAGACTCGCACGAATGCGCACGGGATTGATGTGAACCGCAACTTCCCAAGCAAGGACTGGCATCAAACCGCACTCAAATATTGGAAGACCGAAACTAAAGAAAATGCGCGACGCTTTCCAGGTGACGAGCCAGCGAGCGAACCTGAAACTCGCTGCGCAATGGCTCAAATTGAAGACTTTAAGCCTGACTTCATCATCTCGATACATACTCCACTTGGAGTGCTCGATTTTGATGGGCCTAAGGTCTCTGCTCCCGCATTCGCTCCCCTTCCCTGGGTGTCTCTCGGAAATTTTCCAGGAAGCCTTGGCAGATATATGTGGATTGATCGCGGAGTTCCGGTTTTAACTGTCGAACTCAAGCGCGATGGCCTGAAACACCTCGAAGAATTTGATCGTCTTCAAGATGCAACAGGGACAGTCGCAATTCAGGCCGAGAAACTTCTCAAAAAGAAAAAATCCGCAGAGTCAAAGACAGACTAAATTCTGCTCAAAAATTACTATACTTTTGTCGCACCTGATTGTTTTTCTGGCAGCATTTTCCTGGGCCTTACTCGAGCTTTGGACGACGCGCGTTTATCTAATAGCTGCCCAAAAAACCGCTTGAAACCTAATAAAATTGAGCAAGCATGGGGAGCTGAGAACATTTAGGAGAGCGGTTCTAAGGAACCCAAAAAAAATTCTCAAAAATTTCTTAAATGCCCTTTGACAGAATTTCAAAAGCCGTACTAGCGTCGAATGTGTGACGGGACTTTGAGACGGAAAACTCTGAGGGGGGTTTCTTCTGTGTCTGACTTATTTCTTCAATCAAAGCGTTCATCAAAGCATCTGGCTGAAAGTGGACGATTGCATGTTCATACAAAATTGATGTTTGTTTGAATACTCGTGATTTTTTAAAAAAATCAGAGTTGATGGGCCCTTTTCACTCTTTTGATGTGTCACAAGCATAGCAAAAGAACTTGTGAGTATTTTGTTTAGCCGTTTTATTTAGCCGTCTTATTTAGCCGTCTTAATTAGAGAGACAGATACAGACCTGCAGAATCAGTATTCTAAGTAGCAGCCAGGAGGCAGCATGGAATTAGAGAGAAATACAGGCTCACAATCAAGCGGACCCACTCAAGAACCAGTTCAGAACACTAGCCAAAAGCTACCACCATCTCCTGTCATGCGAGTGAAAAAGCGTGACGGCTCTTTAGTACCTGTCAATGTAACCAAGATTGTTGAGCGAGTCATGCGCTGTTGTTACGGATTAACAGAGGTTGATCCATATCGTGTGGCTGTG
>JAYUEB010000026.1:0-2674 GCA_043739525.1 Bdellovibrionales bacterium | reverse complement strand
TGCTCACGAACTCGGTCATCTTGCTTCGAGTATTTTAAATCCATCTATGCTCCTCACACTTCCCGATGTGAATACAAAAGGAGTAGCACCCACTAAGCTTTGTACCATTCGCCAGCATGAAGCCTCACGTACACTCTTCGATACAAACCGCCCTCTCTATCAGGCCGAAGAAGATTGGGCTGACGTATTTTCGATGGCTGTCTTAAAGCACGACCAACAGCAAACCATCAAACCTCTCAATTTCGGATGTCTGCTTTTAGATATTGATAACAAGAAGAAGGATTACCAGCCTCTCACAATGACGAACTCACTTGAAGGCGGTACGCATTCGAGTGGCTTATATCGCTTAATTCAAATTCAGAATAATTTCGGCCCACTGTCAGATGTCTGCATGAGTGCAACCGGCCTTACGAGAAATTCAGCTTTTTTTAAGTCTTGTGTGCGTTGAGGTACCTGGTTCCCTTATCGGACGCCCTGCGTCCGATAAGGGAACCAGGTACCTCAACGGAGTTTTCTTACTTTTTAGTACCTTGAGCTATCACTGCACTAACAGCTTTTGCGACTTCTTCGGCATTGCCTAGATAATAATTCTTAGTTGGTTTCAAATTACGATCAAGTTCATATACCAATGGAATACCCGTTGGAATATTGAGTCCAGCAATGTCCGTATCCGAAATTTGATCGAGGTACTTGACGATCGCACGAATACTATTGCCATGAGCTGCAACTAAAATCTTTTTGCCGGCTTTGATCTGTGGAGCAATTTCAGTTTCCCAAAAAGGCATCACGCGAGCAACCGTGTCCTTGAGCGATTCAGATGCTGGTAAATCTTTTGGAGAAAGATGTTTATATCTCGGATCAAAAGACGGATGTCTCGGATCTCTCTCCTCCATCTTTGGTGGCGGAATATCAAAACTGCGTCGCCAAATTTGAACTTGTTCTTCTCCGTGTTTAGCTGCGGTTTCGGCCTTGTTGAGGCCGGTGAGAGCGCCATAGTGACGCTCGTTCAAACGCCAGCTTTGATGAATCGGAATCCACATCAGATCCATTTCTTCTAGTACGATAAAAAGCGTTTTAAGAGCACGATTCAAAACTGAAGAATAAGTAAAATCGAAATTATAACCTTCGCTTTTGAGTAGTTGGCCGGCAGCTTTTGCTTCGATGAGTCCTTTTTCAGAGAGACCAATGTTTTGCCAACCGGTAAAACGATTTTCTTGATTCCAAAGGCTTTCCCCATGTCTCAGAAAAACAATTTTATACATCTTAGACTCACTTTTTATCTGTTGGTTTAGGAGGACTTGGCTTTGGCGGAGCAGGCTTAGGAGCCAACATCATATTACCCATCACCGCATTCGATTGAATCGATTCTTCTCTTGAATTTCGGCTTCGAGGCTTTGGGTTCTTCATCTCTTTTTCTTTTTCGACTTGCTCGGTAAGATCCACAGTGATGTCGCCAAAGCATCTGAGCTGACATGAGAGTCGTCTGCGATCAATAAAATATCCCGAGCCTATCAAAGCAAGTTCAGCGCTTGAAGGCTGCAATACATTGTATTCACCTTCTGCAAGTACTACCCGACATTCTGCGCATGATGGAACACCTCTGCAAATCGACTTGATAAAAATATTGTTTTCAAGTGCGACATCGAGCACGCTTTGGCCCGATTTCACTTCGCAGACAACATTTTGAGGAACAAATTTGACTTTCACTCTGCGCTCACTTTCGAGAACTTTTTCAATTAAACTTTACTTTGGCAAATTTCTTTTTGCCGACTTTGAAAATCCATTCATCTGATACTTTTGCTAATATTTTATACTTGAGGTCGATGATCTTCTCTGAGTTAATCTCCACTGCGTTTGCCGTTATAAGCCTGCGAGCGTCGCTCGTTGTGGGCGCCAAACCTAATTGCTTGAGCAATCCAGGCAAATCAAGGTCCGCAATTTCGGCCAAGTGGACCGAAATTTTTTCTATATCGTCTGGCACACCTTTGTCGACAAAGATGCGATTGAATTCAACCTCTGCATTTTCGGCGGCTTCATTGGTATGAAAACGTCTAACAAATTCTTTTGCAAGTCTCACTTTAATTTCACGTGGATGTGCTTTGCCAGACTTCAAATCTTCTTTGATTTTTTCAAGTTCGGGTGCCGTGACTTCGCTGAGCAACTCATAATATCGAATCATCAGGGTATCGCTCACGCGCATGGTTTTTCCGAAGATGTCGCGAGGTGAATCTTCAATAGCGATATAGTTATCGAGACTTTTCGACATCTTATTTACGCCATCAAGTCCCTCGAGAAGTGGCATCGTCAAAATACACTGAGGAGCTTGGCCATAGGCTTTCTGAAGTTCGCGACCAACTAACAAGTTAAATTTCTGATCTGTTCCGCCAAGTTCTATATCTGACTTTAATGCGACCGAATCATAACCCTGCACCAGTGGATACAAAAACTCATGAATTGAAATAGGCGTATGATTTTTATAACGCTTCTCAAAATCATCTCGCTCCAGCATGCGAGCAACGGTATATTGAGCGGTCAGTTTAATAAAATCGGTAGCCGAAAATTTCTCCATCCAGGTGGAGTTAGAAGCCAGCTCACATTTGGACAAATTCAAAATTTTTGCAACTTGGCTCACGTAAGTTTTAGCGAAAGCTGCGACTTCTTCTTTGGTAAGAGG
>JAYUEB010000025.1:0-2681 GCA_043739525.1 Bdellovibrionales bacterium | reverse complement strand
TCATTTCGGTCGAGTGATGATCGAATTGACTCCTCTTGCAAGAGGTGAAGGCTTTAAGTTTTCAAACTTGGTTCCTGAAGCCCAATTTCCAAAGCAGTTTGTTTTGCCAGTGGAACAGGGGATTCGAGAATCGATGGAAAACGGTGTTCTTGCCGGCTTTCAAATGATCGATATTCATGCAAGACTCATTTCGGTCACATACCGCCAAGAAGATGCTAGCGAAATGGCGTTTAAAATCGCAGCAGGTATTGCTTTTCGCGAAGCGGCCCGAAATGCCGATCCACAATTACTCGAACCCATATTTAAGGTTGAAGTGGTGATCCCTGAAGAATTCATGGGTGGAGTCATCGGCGACCTCAATTCAAGACGTGGCAAAATTCACAGCATGACAGCAAGACTCGGAGCTCAGGTTGTGGATGCCGAAGTTCCGCTCGCAACAATGTTCGGGTATGCGACGGATGTGCGTTCGCTCACTCAAGGCCGTGGAACTTTTACAATGACCTTTAAAGAGTATATGAGCCTTCCGCCAAAGGCTGCGGCTGAGATTTTAACAAAGCTAGGAAGGTAGAGCCCGGCAGCCGCAGCAGTTTGCTGTCTGCCAGTTTCAGCGTCAGTTAACAGGTAACGGCTTGCCTGACCCTAACCAGAGCTTCATTCGGTGTCAGGTAAGCTGATAACTGATAACCGCAACAGTGACTGTCGGCCTGCCGACTGAGAACCGCTGCCCGAAGACCGAAAATCCCCCAGCAGTTTGAATATTCTCTAAGAGATTTGCTGTTTTATTTATTTCTTTTTGACATTTTTCGAAAACAAGGTAGATACTTCACACCTTGCAATCTAATTTGTGATTGTTGGCTGCTAAGTTTTGACCTGTTTTGAGCGAATTTCTGTGTGTAACCCTTGTCTTTACAAGAGTGAGAAATTTGCGCCTGATAAAAGATAATTTCTACGCTGATGCGTTAAAATTCTTTTATTAAGGTGGGGAATCTATTTGTGTTTGCATTTAGACCCAAAACTCAATAAACAAAGCATCCCACAGTCAATTATAAAGAGAGAGTAGTCATGCAGAGCCAAAAGATTCGTATTCGTTTGAAAGCCTTCGACCACAAATTACTTGATCAATCAACACGTGAAATCGTTGATACTGCTCGCCGAACTGGTGCGCGCATTGCTGGTCCGATCCCACTTCCAACACGAATCAATCGCTACACTGTTCTTCGCTCACCACACGTTGATAAAAAATCTCGCGAACAATTTGAAATCCGAACTCACAAACGCATGCTCGATATCCTCGAGCCAACACAACAAACGATTGATCAGCTTATGAAGCTTGATCTCTCTGCAGGTGTGGACGTTGAAATCAAATTGTCGGTTGTTTAAGAAGAATAAGAATTAAGGGGAACTCACATGAGTGAAAATCAAGAGGCAGCGACACCTGAAACAGCTGATGCAGCACCAGAAGCGAAAACTTCAGGCGCTCTTAAATTGCACGGTTTATTTGCCCACAAAGTTGGAATGACATCGATCTACGATGAACAAGGTAATCTTACTTCAGTAACAGTATTGAAATTTGATCCTTGGTTTGTTTCTCAAATCAAAACGATGAAAGTTGATGGATACGAGGCAATTCAAATAGCTTCTTCTCCAAAAAAAGCAGTTCTTTCTAGCAAATCTGAAAAAGTCAGAATGAAAAAAGCTGGATTTGAAAATGGCGCTCATCACGTAAAAGAAATTCGCGGAACAGTTCCTGCTGGCGCTTCAGTTGGACAAAAAGTCGATATCGATTCTTTGGTTAAAGGTGATGTTGTTAAGATCACTTCAAAATCAAAAGGTAAAGGCTTTCAAGGTTCGATGAAACGACATAACTTCCAGGGTGGTCCTGCTGCCCACGGATCGAAGTTCCATCGTCAACCAGGTTCAAGCGGTAACAGAACATGGCCAGGACGAGTTATGCCAGGTAAGAAATTTCCAGGTCACATGGGTGATGAGAACATCACTGTAAAAAGCGTAAAAATTGTTGAGGTTTTAGCTTCTGAGGGACTCCTTCTTGTTAAGGGCCCAGTACCAGGTTCTAAAAACACACTTGTTAAGTTGATGAAAGAGTAGACCATGTCAAAAGTTGCAGTTTTAGATTGGGATAAAAAGAAAGTCGGAGATCTTGAGTTGAACGCAGAGGTTTTTGAAAAACCTGTGAAACTCGATATCCTTCATACAGTTGTTCGTTGGCAGCTTGCTTGTCGTAGACAAGGAACTGTGATGACAAAAACTAAAGGCCTCGTTTCGGGTGGCGGTAAAAAACCATTCAAACAAAAAGGTACTGGTAATGCGAGACAAGGTTCAAGCCGATCTCCACTTATGCCAGGCGGCGGTACCATGTTTGGTCCACAGCCTCGTGATTACAGCTACGTTCTTCCAAAGAAGATGAGACAGCTTGGTTTGAAAATGGCTCTTTCTTATTTGAATAAAGAAGGCCGTCTTTTCGTTGTTGATTCAATGGATTCAAAAGGTAAAACAAAAGAACTTGCTAAAAGATTCGAAACTTTCGGTCTTAAAAAGTCCGTTTTGATAGATGCTGAATTAAATGAAAATTTTGATCGCGCTTCTAAAAACCTTGGCAAATTTAGATATTATTCGATTGATGGCATCAATGTTTACGATCTTTTGAAATACGATACTTTGGT
>JAYUEB010000024.1:0-2681 GCA_043739525.1 Bdellovibrionales bacterium | reverse complement strand
CTGAATTTTTTATTCAGCCTGAGCTTTTATTTGATGAGGGCCACGCAGCTCAGCCGGGAACTCCGTCGGGCCGATTTGTCCAGACGCCGTCCGGATCCTCTCTTGCCCTTGATCCGACGAGTATGCAGGCAGTTGCAGTTTACGCCCACATTGAACGTTTACATCAATTGGATGTCTCTTCTGGAGCTGCCGAATTTTTGCCGAAGCGTGCCTCCGTCGGAATTAATGTCGGCCTTAAAACTGCCGACGATCAACTGATTGAGAATAATGCCCAATATAATCCGTCAGTCGATTCGCTTCTAATTGTACCTTACACTGACACCGATTTGCCGATTGTCTTTAATGCAGGTGTGATTGCGCACGAACATTTTCATCAGATTTTTCAAAAAATGGTTCTGTCTGATTTTCAAGTTTCAAAAACCTATTTATCTGAAAATATCAACGAGCCTAATACACTACCGAAGCCACCTGAAAGCGCTCCTCATTCTTTTACTTCGACCCCCTCAATTTCAATCGATCAATACAATCGATATATCTTAAGAGGAATCAACGAAGGCCTCGCAGATTTTTGGGGCTGGCTTTATTCAGGAGACGACACGTTTGTAGGTCGCTCACTTTCAAGCTCTTTAGAAATTCGTCGATTGGACCGCAAGAACCAAGAGTTCTACACCGCAGATTTTTTCAAAATTGTTCTGAGCGGAAGTTCTCAAGATCAAATGCGACTTTCAATGGCCTACTTTTTAGGCTCGCAATATGCAGTTTATTTACATAATATTACTCTCAAAATTTTTAACGGAAATGCAGATGCTGACTCACGAGCGAAAATGGCCCGCGTCTTGGTGCTCTCTCTTCCGGGATTTAAAGAAGAATTAAAAGCAAAGATCAGTACCGAATATCTTGCACCTGAAGCTTTCGTTAAAGGCTTTATAAAATCTCTGCAATTAAATTCAGATGCTCCGAATCTGAAAGGCTTCGATTTTTGTAAGAGCTTTCGAGAGGTGGCACCTGCAGCTACCCAGAGCTCAAGCCCCACTTCTTGTGTTCAGGGAGCTCAATGAGAAATATTTTTGCTTTCTTCATTCTCATTTTTTGTTTAGGCGCTCGTGCCGAGATCATGACGAGCATCGGAGAAAACAACGTTTTAGAGCGCGAAGCCTACGCCACTCAGTATTCAATTCGAACTCCATTTGCTTTGCGTCTTGGATATCAGGAGTTCTCGAATGCTATTCTTGCTGAATATAATCAGTTCGGCACAAGTGACGGATTTTCTGGCGTTGAAATTTTGCGTACGCAGTACGAATTTTTAGTTTGGGGCCGTCACAGTTTTTGGTCTGAAAGAGTTTTTCAACTCTATGTACAAGGAGCGCCGGGAGTGCAGCTTGAGCATATCAAGACAAACTTTATGTCGACCTCACAGCAAGACACGTCCCGCCCATACTTTGCACTAGCAGCTGCCGTCGGAGGCGCTGCCCAGGTAGATCGTTTTCGGTTTGAGGTAGAAGTGAGGGCGCTTGCTTCGCAGATCGCGGCGCCAAACCCTACTTTGTCAGTAGGGTTTTACGGAGGCTATCTTTTTTAGGGATTACGGAGCTACTTTAGCTACGATTGCTTTCTTAATATCTGAATCTTTGATCAACTGAAGACGGTACTGAGCCGCTTCTTTTTGAGTTTTGAAATTACCAAGACTCACGCGGTACCAAGTCTTACCTGAAATCGTCGCTTCAATTGGAAATGCTGGAAAGCCCTTTTTAACAAGCTCATCTACTTGTTTTTTTGCTTCTTCTGAAGTTGGGAATGAAGCAACTTGAACTGTAAATCCCGGGCCACTCGCAGTACCAACTGATTTAGGGAGACTCGATGGAATTCTCGAAGTTGGTTCTTCTTTTTGGCTGACGGGTTCATCACTAAGTGCCGTTTCGTTACTTGCAATACGTTCAGCAGTTTTATGAACTTCGCTTAAATCCAATTTTGATTTTTTAACATTGAGACTTGGCTCTTCACTTGCGTGAGCAACTTTTTTAATTGGTTTCTCTTCAGTCGCGATTTCACGATTTGGTTTAGTCGATTTAGCAGCCGTTTTTGCTGCTGGTTTTTCAGCCGTTTCTTTCTCAGCCGTTTTTTCGGCGGCTTTGCCTTTTGCATCGCCTTTCATTTCAGTAGCAGCCTCTTTTACAAGGGACTCGCCTAATTGATCTTTTTCTGACTTCATAATTTTGTCAGACATTTGAGCAACTTCTTCGTCCACCAATGCGTCTTTATCAGCAACATCGAGGTTTTTGTGCTTTTCAGCAGCAGTTTTTTGCGTTTGAAAATCTGCTTCCATCGCTTTCAGCTGATGATCGCTATCGCTCATGGCTTTGCCGACATAAGCACCTGTGAAAAATGCTACGAGAGAAACAAAAGTGATAAGTAGCAATTTCAATGCAGTATCTAATCTTGTGCTCTGACCTTGATTCGCCATTCTCTATTCTCCTAAACAATTCGGATTGTGAATCCTTGTATGAATCTATTTTCTTTATCTTAGCTTCTCGTTGGCAAAGGGTCAATGCGCCAAATCCTTGACAAGTCCGAGAACTAAAGACTTGATAGGGTCATGGCAAAGCAAAAGTTATCGGCATCGACTAGTCCAAAGTGGGAGAAAGAACTGCGAGCCGCCTTCGCAGCCGCCACCGGCTCAAAAC
>JAYUEB010000023.1:0-8066 GCA_043739525.1 Bdellovibrionales bacterium | reverse complement strand
ATGAGCTTCGGCCAAGGAGCAATCCATTTGATACGGCTTTATCGATGAGCCCGAATTTGCAAGAGGCCGTTCTTAAATCTTTGGCTCTTCGTTGGGGGCTCAGCATGTAAGACTTATCATTTTTCGCTATTTAACTTTTTAACAAGCCCGAAATTCTCGGGCTTTTTCATTTTTGGAGGTTCGCATGTTTTTTCGTCCTGTTTTTATTAAGAGGTTTAAGGCTCATATCTTTGTCACTGGAGGTGAAATATAGATAAGTTAGTTTTTTTATACACGCGTGTATCGACGCAAGATCAAAATACGGAATCTCAGACAAGGGCGCTACTCGATTGGTGCGCCAAACAAGGCATCATGAATTACGAGATTTTCACCGATCATGGAATCTCAGGAGCAAAAGAAAGTCGTCCGGCACTTAATCAATTGATGGAGCGAGTTGATAAGGGCGAGGCGGAGCAGGTCATTGTTTTTAGCTTTTCAAGATTTGCGAGAAGTGTGAGTCATCTTCTTAAAGCATTGCAAAAATTTAAGGATAAGGGTGTGAGGTTTCATTCGATTACAGAAGCTCTAGATACGAATTCCCCAATGGGAATGGCGCTATTCACAATTTTGGGAGCACTGGCCCAGCTTGAAAGAGAATTAATTCGAGAGAGGGTTATGGCAGGACTCAAAAACGCAAGGGCCAAAGGAGTAAGGCTCGGTCGAGAACGTAAGAGAAATGATGTTCTGATTCAGTCGCTTTTAACCGCAGGGCTCAGTTTCAGAGAGGTCGCGAAGATCGCAAAATGTTCGCACGGCTCTGTGTCGGCCTCGAAAAAAGAAATGCTTGCAGGAAAAATAGCGGTACCGACGCCTAAACAGCTTCAAGAAATGTCGATAGCAGCTACCGCACCTGCGTAAATTAATGATACTTGCCGTGTCTCTTCAGCGTTTGCGAAGAGACGCGTTTTTTTGTTTAAGGCGGTCAGCATAGCTCAGAATAAAATTCATCGACGAACCTTTTTATTTAAAGGTTGAGGGCCTGCGCTTTCTTGACCAACTTGCTACTGAACTCTCGAACCCGTCTTAAAATCAGTCGCAAAGTTGAGTACAAAGTCTCCAAAATCTAGTGTTTAGCGCATCGAAGCGCGGCAATTTTTTCAGGGAATTTTTTTATCTTTAGAACAATTCTAGAGCCTTATGAAGGTCGAAAAAGTTTTGCGAGCTCATGAAAAATTTCGAATAAACAAAATTTTGTTAATTAGGGCGCGCTGCCAAACTCGGCCCTACGGGCCTGCGTTTGTCGCGCGCGCATAGCTCAGTTATCCACAGATTTGCAGGTTTTCTCTCCCGTCACTTGTGGATAACTTTTCGTATCTCATCATAACCGAGAACAAAGTTTCGTTAAATTCCATGCCGTCACTGCAAGTGTTGCATTGATTTTGTCGCCATGAGAGCCGGTGTAACGACAACGATCCAAACGATGGTCTTGTTTTAAATGCCCAATCGTTCCCTCGATCTGCGATCGCTGGCACTGTCCTCGTTTGAACCATGCTTTTTGAGCATTTGGATTTTTCTTTTTGCCACACCAAGGTGTCGAGACACGCTTTACTTTTAATATTCGTCCGGTGGTTGATCTTCGCTTTTGATTGTAACCACGATCTGTATTGACTTGATCGGGCAAACGGCCTGTCGCAGTCTCCCAAGCTTGAAGTGCAGGTTCTAATAATTTCGAATCGTGCACGCCGCTGGTGTAAGTTTCGTGACTGATGATGAAGCCATTCACATCCGTTGAGATATTGAGCTTTGATCCATATTCGTTGGGACGATGGGATTTGCCTTTGCGAATCACGATCACTTCGGGCTCGTTCATTGAATAAACTTTTTTCTCGACATGGATTTCTTTGTAACGCTGGCGACTTTGATGAATAAGTCTTTTCAAAAGATCGACATTTCGCTTGAGATCGGAAACTGTTTTGCTTGTGCGGGTTTTTAGTTTGCCAGTTTGAGTTTTCAAATAACAAACCGCTCGCTTGATCATCAAATTGCCTTTGCCCAGCACATGGCGGGCTTGTCTGCTCAACTCTAACGTCCCAGCCTTTATTCTTTCCTGACGATCTTTGCTCAGCTTGGCAATATTTAAAATAATCTTTCTCGACTTGCGTGAAAAGCTTCGCACACCTTTGATCGCCTTGACGCCAAGCTTTTCCAGACTCTTCATTCCTTTTAAAATAAGCTTGCGACCCTTGTCTAAAAGACCTGAGTCGGTCGGGTAGATCACGTTCTTTGGCTGACAGGTTGAATCGGTATTCATCACTCGAACGTCGATATGGTCTTTTCTGATCAAGTAGTCTCGAATAATATTCTCGACTTCGCCAAAACCCTTCTCGCCAATCCGTCTGCGGAACTTGGTCAGAGTTGCTGAGTTTAAATGTTGATATTTTCCTCGTAGAGAGTCCGAGTCGACTCCGCAAAAATACATCCAGTATAAATCTGACCTGATTCGGTCCGCGCATTTCTCGTCTGACATATTCTCTTTGTGCTTGAGAATGTGCAGACCCACCATCAATCGGATGGGTAAGCCTTGACGACCTGTATTTGAATAATATGGCGCGAGACGATTGTGGACTTCTTCCCAATCGATTGCGGTCGTTAAGCTCACTAAATCGTGGGTCGGATCTAAAAGTTCTTGAAGTGTCCACATTCCAAACGTAATCTGATGCGCGTAATTGATGGCCATCGCTAGTCAGAGCTCTATTCAATTGTTCGCGGCAAAGCCGGGAAGTCAGTCGAATTTGGCTTGAAATGGGGCATCAACCGAGTCGATGGTTTTGTTATGGGATTTTTGATCAACAGTGGCATCAATGCTTCGGACCAAAGCTTTTGTATCGAGGGGATCAAAGAACACATTGCCGTTTTTGGCCAAGCTCCGAAGACTTTTGGATTCGACCGTGGCGGCTACAGCAAAGCCAATATCAAGAAAGCGAAAAAGCTCGGCGTAAAAAATGTGGGGATCGCTCCGACTGGAAAAACCAAGTGGGCGGTGTCAGAGAAATTATCAGAAGTCATCAAGCGAGAGCGGGCCCAAGTCGAGGGGCTCATAGGAAATGTAAAATCAAAAAAATACGGCTTCAACAAACCCAATGTGAAATCCACAATGGCAATGGAGATGTCTGGCCAGCGCTCATGCTTGGGCTTCAATCTCTGCAAAGCAATCAGAAAAATGAATCTTCAAGAAGTTCAGATAGCATAATTGCTGAAGCCATTGCCTCATTGAGCAACCGAAGAATAGTTTATCCACAAAAACCAAAGTGAAAATCCAAAATACTGTGGATAACTGGTAAATTTAACAAATCAAATCAGCGAACTCGCTCTACATACAAGATTTCAACTATCGTATGAATTCGGCTCTATCTTTAACGTATCGTGCAAAAATGAGATCTCTACCTACATCGTCTCCACCTTCTACGATGGCAATGTAGCGCATATCATTCATTAATCTACCCATTAAAATGTCATTCGTATAACCCAATCCTCCAAAAACCTGAGATCCCACGGTCACGATATTCCAACCCAACTGACCGCAAATCATTTTTGCAACTATTGCCGACTTCATTACGCCTGTTTTGTTAAAAACGGACTTTGCTTGAAGCGAAAAATAAATTTGATCATATTCAGCCGCACTTAAATTGCATACGGCGGTCATTGCTTCAATTTCGGCTTCCATCTGAGCGATTTTTGCTCCGAATACCTGATTGTTTATTAAAAAATCTCCTTTTAGGCTCTTTGTTTTTGCGTATTGCATGGCTAGATCCACGACTCTTTTTCCAATGCCTATCGCGGAAGTCGCAATTAGAATTCGACTTGCGTTGAGCGAAGCTTCGAGGAGGCGAAGGCCGTTCCCAGGCAGAATGTCGCTCTCATTAATTTCACAATTTTTAAATTCGACTTCGTAAGCTCCAGAGCCCTTTAGTCCGATTGTGTTCCATCTTTGAATGATTCGCATGCCCGGTTGGCCCGCAGGCACAATGACTGCTCTATAAGAAAATTCCTCTTCAGGGGAAGCACAAATTACCACGAGGAATTTTGCAAATTCCGAATTCGTCCCAAAATATTTTACTCCATTAAGAAAATACTTACCCCCAATCTTGCTTAACTGAGTCGACATTCTAAGGAGCTCACTACCCGCCTCGCGTTCGCTTGCGCATAGAGTGCTATAGCCGCAATCCTTGATTAGTGGTACGAGGTACTTTTCCTTTTGCTCGTCCGTTCCAAACATCTCAATAAGTCGGCCCGATAGAATCGGTATGTACAATGACATGGTAACGCCAGCATCGCCATAAGAGAGTCGAGTTACAATGTCCACGCTTTTTGCTAATGAAAAGCCGTGCCCACCTAAGCTTTCCGGCATCCACCAATTGGTAAGTTTGGATTCTGCGAATTTTTGGTAAGGTCGAGATGGCAGGCTCGTCACGGAGTCTATTTCTGCTTCTCTTCCTAAAAATTCTTCTTTAATGAATTTTTCAAGCGACTCATCGTACTGCTTCATAGTAGCTCTCCAGAAATTACCAAGGTAATTTACTATTAGGATTTACAGCTCGGAACGGAATAGACTTTAGAAAGTCTATTCCGATAAAAAGTTGTTTTCTTCGCAACCAATTTTCCAAGTTCTGACCTCACATGAGAGGTAACCCTCTTTAACAAGTGGACCTCTTTTAGATATTTCAAGCGCTTCCTCTTTGGTCGCAACCTTCAAAATGATAATTCCCGATGGATGATCCAAAAATGGCCCGGTCAAAACTAATTTTTGGGCTTGGTCTAGACTCTTTAAATGTGCTACATGGCGACCCATAACTTCTGCAGACCAATCTTTTTTTCTTTGTAGATCTAAAACAAAAAGCACGAGATCTTTATCGTTATCAGTAACTTTCATACCATTCCTCTTCAAAAAATTTTTTCTTTAATTAAATATTTTAACCTTGAGGTCCAGTCAGCTATTCTCGTGCCATGCCAAATTTTTCAAACAGCCCATAAACTGACATTAAAAGTATGAAAGTACTGTCCCATGCGATTGTTTCGTCTTGCGAAGCTTTTTGCATGTCCTCTACTTTCTTGACTACAAGACGGCTGTCAAAAATATTCATATCCGTAAACTTTTTGCTCCTTATTGTATCGCTCATAAGTTGAAAAAGTTTACCCTTCGTATTGAGTGCCGCGGGAGGCGTTGTAAAGGGATGTTTTTGACGTTTATACACTGTGTGAGTTAAATCAGACTTCATTGACTCGCGAAGGATAAACTTCTCCGTTAATCCATTTATTTTCATATTCATGGGGAGTTTGAAACAATACTCAGCGACATTGTGATCGAGAAACGGGAGTCTGCCTTCGATTGAGTTAGCCATTTCCATTTTATCGCCGAGGTTATTAAACACATAAGTTGCCAACTGAGTCTTTGCCCAGATATATGAAGAAATGTTTGCGGGTTCCCATCCTTTAAAAGCAGTTAAAGGATAATTGTTTAACAGTACTCTAAAAGTATCACGAGCGGACCATTTTTCGTTAAATTCTGAATGCAAAAGGCCTTTCATTTTGTACCCGTTACTTGCTCCAGTAGCCAAAAAAGTCGGTATAAAGCCGAGCGAACTTTGAACTGCATTCAAAGAAAGTAAACTACCTGACGGTAACATGAAACCTTGCCCAGCTTTATTAGTATTGTTAAGTTTGTTAGAAAGCATTTCATAGAGTTCGTCGTCTTTACCAGCAAGCTGCCCGAATAAATCTTGTCGGAAGTGGGGGTATCCCAGAAGAATTTCGTCAGCTCCTTCTCCGGTTAGAACTACTTTGAAGCCGCTTTCACGAACTTTTTTACTTAGTATGTATTTACCTACCATATGAGCATTTATGGCAGTCGACTCTGAGCTGTAGACGGCGTTAAAAAAATTGTCGGCGATCATATCCTGTGTGATAGGCACCGCGCGAAAATCGGCAGATACTTTTTGGGCCATCTCTCGTGCAATTGGCTCTTCATTGTAAATTTCGTGGTCGAATGCAAGAGAAAAAGCCGTCAATTTATTTGATGAAAATTTTGACGCCAGAGCAAGAACTGAACAAGAATCAAGGCCACCGCTGAGATATACAGCTACCGGAACATCGGCACGCAAACGTGTGCGAACTGAATCTTCCATCACAGTTCGAAATCCTTCGATCATTTCTTGGTCTGACAGGCCAACAAACTTTTTATTGAAATCTAGGTCCCAGTATCGAACACAATTAAAATTTGACTCAGTAGCAACGACAAAATGTGCCGGCGGTACTTGAAATATATTTTTTATGAATGTTCTTTGTGTTGAGCTAATCCCAGTCATCATATTTTCGTGGCAATACTCTTCATCTAAAACAGCGGGCACACCAAAGGCTGTAAGACTTTTGATTTCAGAGGCCAAAATGAGGCTGTTATTGTGAATTGTGTAATAGAGGGGCTTGGTTCCAAATCGGTCTCGTGCTGCAAATAGAATTTTATTTTTTTCGTCCCATAATACAAAAGCAAATTCCCCGCGTAAATATTCTAAGCAGCCAGTTCCGTACTCTTCGTAAAGATGCAACAAAATTTCTGAATCTGAACCGGTCTTGAAAGTATGATTTTTAAGTTTCAGAGCAGTTCGAATTTTTTCAAAATCATAAAATTCGCCGTTTACAACGATATGGCAACTATTGTCTTCATTTGATATCGGTTGCTTGCCTCCACTTAGGTCGATAATGCTGAGACGCACGTGACCAAGGCAAACATGACTGCTTTTGCTATACCAAGTATCAAATCCGTCTGGGCCTCGATGATTCATTGCCTTTAAAGCGAGATGAACATCATCCTTGGAAATTTTATTATTATTACTTAGAGCTCCGAAAATACCACACATCTTGCCTCCCGCGCTTTTACACTAACTTGGGCAAATTTGTTTGTCTATCTAAAGAAAAACAACTTCAAACAGCAGGACTTTCGCTCAGGCGAAATTCCAAAACGTTTTGCGGAATAGATATCATGTAGTAAATTCCTTTGCCGAACTGGGACTTTAAAGAAATATTGCCTTGAAGAGATTCGATTTCTTTTTTCACAACATCCATTCCGATACCTCTTCCCGAAATATCAGAAACCTCATCGCGAGTAGAAAATCCAAAGGCGAAAATGAGTTCTATTTTCTCTTGTTCTGAAAGTAGACTCAATTTTTCCGAATCGATTAGCCCTTTTTTTAATGCACTCGCGCCTATTATTTCGGGACTCAAGCCTCGCCCATCGTCAATGTATTCAATTGTATATTCTTTTTCATTTTGTTTCATGGTAACGGAAATAAGGCCATTTTCGCTTTTGCCCATGTCTTTTCTCTGTTGTTTAGTTTCAATTCCGTGATCAATTGAATTTCTAATTAAATGCAAGAAACAATTTTTTATCCTCTCGATATCCTTTTCAGGCATAAAAGCGTCCCCGACTAATTCAAGATCCACCGATTTACCTGTCTGATTTGCTAAATCTAACGTCATTCCTCTAAACTCATCAATTGCAGATGCCAAAGACTTAAAACTCATTCGTTCAATACCGAGCTGAATTCGCTTGAGCTTTTCTTCTTGACCCTGCAGAACACGAATATCAAGAATTTCCCGGCGAATTTGATCATACTCGCTCAAATTCAAAGTTAGCGCGTTACGATTACTTGCGCTTGATATACTGCTTATCCTACTCAAGAGACCGTTATACTTGGAGAGCACCTCTGCCAATTTGTTACTTTCGCCCTTCAATAATTGTTTGAAAAGATTTAGGTCGGCTTTTACTTCTGGTGACACTAGGGCAGATTCTGATTTATGAATTTCTTCGCCGATCTTCGACAGCTTAAGCATTCGACTGTTGCCTTTTAGGGTGTGCATTTCTCTTAAAATGTTTTCTACATTAGTTGAGTTATCTACCAGGTCCGAAAATTGATTCCAAACTGAAATTTGAATTTTGAATTCGGAAAGAAACTTAATTAATTTTTCGCGCTCAACTGTAACAAGCTCTAAAAGAATTTCGGATGCGTCCTTGTTCTCTTGTGCTTTTAATTCAA
>JAYUEB010000022.1:0-8099 GCA_043739525.1 Bdellovibrionales bacterium | reverse complement strand
CTATCACAGATCTACGAGTTGATGTCTTTGACTCAGAGGCCTTTTCTATATTCGTCGAATCACGCGGTGTCATTTCTTCTTCTTATCTCAATTTCTCTATTCGATTAGGTTTCTTTTCTGCGACATCAATTACGAACTTCTTTAATCGACCAATCGGATCTTAAATCTGAAAATGCCCTTGAGGCCACGCAAGGCACGTATTGCGAGCTTCACCACTCGCTGGAAAAACGTGACTAAAACCTCTAACTTCATCAGGGCTTCATATTAGAATATTTTTCATCTTTCGCTTTAATAGCTAAATATTTTGGTTTCCGAATAAGCCGGTCAGCAAATAATTCGTTTCAAGCTAAAAATGATAAACGCTTTTACCTATTTTTAGCTGATCATTTTTGAAATCAAAATGAAAAGTAAATCCGAGCAGGTCATAACTAAAATCATCATCTGAGTTAACTTTGTCAATCACGCCATCAGCAATGAGAATTGCTGGCTGGGTTTTTTGAAAGTCAAAAGTCATTTCACGCATTGCTCGGCGAGGAAGCTTTCCAAGGATTGGACCAGCAATATAGTCCCCATTGAACCATTGGCGTTTCCATGAGACTAGTTTTGGACCCAACCAACTAAATTCAAAATTCAAAAAATCAGGATGAGTCATGCTGCCGGGTACAATCTCGATATCAAAGAGCTTAGATTCACCTGTATTCGAATTCGTCATCGAGTAGCCGACAGCTGTTTCTTCATAACTGCGATCACCTGCTGGCACATATTTGATTGCGGAGCACACGATGCAAAGATCGTCTTTAGTTGTTAAGAGCTTTTGCATTTCCTAAGTATACAGTTCCCAAGACCTAGAAACTAGCATTTTCAGATGATAAATAAATGCCTCGAAGGCTCTTTTCTAGTTCAAGCCTTCAAGCTCATTAGAAATTCGATCCTACTAATAAGATTATAAATCCTGAACTGCCCAATATTTATTTGAGGCCCGAACTGCTGCTGTCGCCGCATTCGCTTTCTGAGTGGCTGTGATTCCAGGAGCTTGCCATGCCTTTACATAAGCTTGATTGGCTGCTAGATAGTTATCTGATGCGCCAGCGAAATCGCCGCGATCAAAAGCCGAATTTCCTGCGGACTCGTAATCCTGACCGCCACTCATTCCACTATCGTAGACGGTGGTACATTCAAAGCAATAGATCGATTTTGCCTCACTTTTATGAGTTGAAAAACCAATAGCCGAAATGCAGATAAGTATTAAAAATAATTTCATTTGAACTCCTAAAATAATTTTATGTTTGAACCACTGTTCCCTTGGGTCTGCAACGCAAGTACCAGACTGATCAATCAGTTGAATCCTGATATGACAATCAGCACGTAATGGCGATACACCATCAATTCACCGAACGTCGCTTCCCTTGTTGCTTTCTAAACAAAAAGCAAACGAATTCTATCCAAATGTCGGGCGCAAGGGAGCCGCCCAACAGATCATTTCTTTGATTTAAAAATGCCATTCGTGGCAGGCACCTTTTCTATTTCATATTACCAGCTTGAACCGACAAACTGAGTGCGGTTTGAGCCAATCCTACCGCAGTTTGGTGAGCTGTCGAATTGGGAGCGTGCGCCGCTGCATTGTAATATGTGACTGCGGCACTTAAATATTCGTTATAAGCGCCGTTATAATCTCCACTTGATACACAGTCGTTAGCCAAACTCATGAAGTCAGCGCCGTTACTCATATCGATCACATAATATGTTTGGGCTCCAAATAAAGTCATTGATTGCGCTGGCTGAGTTGTCATCAAAACAGCCAAGAGACAAATGACGCTTGCAAATACTTTCATATGCATCCTCCTAAGGATCTGGTTGTGGTCGTTTTATAATTACCAAAGCAATTATAAATTCTGCTCGGCTAGGCCGGGACGAGACTGAAGACAGATTCAACAATTCGAGCTCAAAGTGTGTTTGATCAGAAACACTTTAAGGTATAGCTGACCGCAGCTTCCACGAAAATGATTTTTCTGAATTAAACTCAATTTGTTTCTGCCCGGAAACAGGCTTTACAACAGCATCTTAAGGCTTGACTTGAATTGGTTACGCATGAGAAGCAAACGAAATGAACTTTTGCCAATCCTTTTTAAAGAGCGAACTTATTAATCGTAAGACTCGCAATGCAAGCTTCTCGCTAAGATCTTTTGCAAGATTGATCGAGATGAGTCCTAGTCAGTTATCAAAAGTTATTAATGGTAAATCCGGAATCAATGTCACTCAAGCAACTAAAATCATCGAAAAATTAAAACCCTTAGATGAAGATGCCAATCGACTCCTCAATGATATTCACCCACTCATTGGCTTAAATCGTGAGTCCATCGACTCAACTGAAAAGACTCGATTGAGAGAAGACGAATTCAAACTCATATCGGATTGGTATCACTTTGCCATTTTGAGCCTTTGCCGCCTGCAAGACAACAAGGCAGACCCTTTGTGGATCGCCGCCCAAATTGGAATCGACGCGGATACGGCCGACTCCGCACTGTTGAGACTTAAACGCCTTGAACTCGTCATGACAAAACGTAACAAAATGTACCGAACCTCAAACCCGATCACGACCTCAAAAGATATTCCATCCGAAAGCATAAAGAGTTATCACAAACAAAATCTTATTCTAGCAGCACAAAAACTGGATTCCGTTCCGATTGATAAACGCGATTTTGCAAGTATCACAACTGCCGTTGATCCTAAAAAAATTAATAAGGCAAAAAAAATGATTGTTGATTTTATCGACAAACTTTCAATTGAAATGAGCAGTAAAACTCCATCCGAAGTTTACACTCTGTCCGTACATCTCTTTCCTCTTACTCACAATGAAACGAGACCTTAACTATGAAAACCTTTTTGTTTCTGTTTTGTTTGTTTTTTGCTTTTCGGGCCTCATCTGCTGGCGGAGATCGAGTCCTCAATGGTGGAGACCAGTTAGCTCAGCAATTTATAAATGAAGCAAGGTCCGCTATCAGACTTTTAAAGTCTGAAAACATGAGCGCGGACTTAAGGGCAATAGTGAAAGCTCTTGACGAAAACATCGATCTCGTCAGCGTAAGGTCGGTCGACTCAGATCTCAAAATTAAAAATGACATTGTCGACGCCATAAATATGCCTGGAGAAAAGAAAATTTTTATTAATCGAACTCGTATCATCCGCGATCGAGCACTCGGAAGATCAAATTATACATCGATTGTGTTACATGAATACCTAGGCGTTTCTGGCTTTGACGATCATTCTTATAAAATTTCAACAGAACTTACCGATTTGGTAAAAAATAAATTGAATCGAGATTGTCTCGATCTCAATTACATCAGGTCACTCAAGCAAGAACTCCAGCAAGAGTTTCTAAAAATGAGCTCTATTGGTAAAAACGAACCAGCTAGACAGCAATTTTGTTTCACACTCAACTACTTGAGTGCACAGATTTTCAATCCCGTTTGCCAAATTGATCTCTTCAGTGAAAAAGAAATTGCAGATCAAATCGTCTTTTCTTCAATGTCGGCCCCGGCACTTTACGAGGATGCGAAAGCTCTTGCTTTTGCTTGCCTGAGTTCAGGTGAACAGAAAAAGTTCGAATTCGAAAATCGGCTCCATCGCGTCCTAGAAATTATTGGTGATTAAAGAAATAAATCGGCCACTTTTAAGAACGCGAAACTTGTATATATCGTCATATATAGAGGCTTAAGTCCCTACTTCAATTTGAAAGAAAAATTTAAGGCTTATAGGCAAATACATTTTCACTAGCGGCATTGAGAATCAAATGAATACCAAGATTTGGAATATAAGAGAATCGACCAAAAGTTCCGTTGGCTTGAGCTGCACTTGTCGGGCCCTTGGGTGGAGTCGATTTTGTCCAAACTCCTGTATCTAGATTTAAGAAATACAAATCGCTAGCACCATTCCAAGCAATCAAACGATCGATTGTTGGATCATACGAGACTCCAGGGGAATCAGCATTGACGACAGCGTCTCCGCCCGTTGTTTTGAGAACTTTTCGGTTGCCGGTTGCGATATCAATGAGGACGACTCCATGTAAGGGAGTACTATTGTTGTTAACTGCATCGCCCATGATGATGAAGCTACGCCTTTTTGTATCTATAGCAGCAGACAAGTGATAGCCCGCATAGTCGGCTGAAATTTGGGTGTATTTATCCTGCTCCAGATTATAAGAATAAAATCCAGTTTGATCGACAATGTAAACGAGTTTTGTCAACGGGTCGTATACGGCCACAACTCCGATATAAATATTGTCGATCATATTTTGTGGGTTTGCGGTTTTCTTCTCCCATGTGTTAGTTGTAAAATCGAACGTCCAGGCGTCAGGACCGTGATCGCCACATGGATTGCGAGAGCCATCAATCATAAATAGTTTATCTGCATGCGCGATATATGCGAGACCTCCGTAGGTATGTCGTGAGGCGGGCTTGCCATCAGAAAGTGCGGAGGCGCAATTCGGATTACTCGTGTTTGCACTTGGATCCGTTAGCCGTAAGATTTTTTCACTGATAGCATCGTAAGCGTAAATTTCGTTACCGTCATAATCCCCATGTCCACCGCCGACGACAATCAAACGACTTCGTTTCGTGTCGACGGTGGCGCCACTCCAAGCAGTCACAACGGCTCTGTTGTCGACGCCAGTCGGTGCAACCGAGGTCATCATTGTATTTGCCATTTGAGTCCATGTGCCTGATGAATTGGGTTGGGCCACTTGAACAACCGAAACCTTAGTCGGCGTCGATTTGATAGTAACAGGAGCTGCAATAGCAGTTTTGGCAACAAACAAAACAATTGAAAAGATATATTTGTATCGCATTTTGCAGTCGCAAAGCCGATTCCCGTCGTACAAGCTTGTATAAATTTTTGACTTCATATTGCTCTTCCCTCCCCCCTACTGACCAGTCGCTTTAAAGCTTGTAAACGAAACATCCGAATTGCTTCCGCATGCCCTTCGAAACATACCGAGTCCAGGATTTCCGTCTTTGAAAACTGAATCGGTCACCTGAGCAATCTGTTGGTCATTCACATACTCTGTAATGACATTGCCAACAATGCTCGCTTTAAAAACATCTCCCGTTTTTAAGTTAGGATAGTTGCCGCCTCCTAAAACCGTAAAGTCTCCGATCGCGCCATTCCATCTCACGATTTGAGCGTAACCGCCGTCAAAACTAATATTACACTCGTAACCTCTCGCCGTATGAGCAGAATCGGCAAAGTGCAAAAGTATTTCCATTTCGTGAGTACAGCTTTTGTCAACTTGAGGATTGAGGTTCACGACAGCCGTCACCGTTTGATCTGGCAAAAATCCCGAAAGTAATGCATAGGAGTCATCGTATCCGCCGTTTCCAGTTTCTGTACCGAAAGCGATCCCTCCACTTTTTTCAATTTTTGCCCAGTCCTGACTATTGTGAGACCAGACGCCACCTTCTGAAAGAGGGTTTTCATTGCCATCGAAATTGGTCGTATAACTTTGAGAAGTATTTGCCGCGGCCACATGAATTGCGACTTTATTTGATAAAATTGTCCTTACTGCCTGTGCCTGTTGTGAATAAAATGCAAGTGCACTCAAAATCACTGGCAAAAATAAAGTCTGAAAGCACAAACTATTTACGGCCTTTTTACCTAAACTCTCTATGACACGTTGTAAATTCATATCTTCTCCGTCTCTTATAATTGTAAAGGCCAATCTCTCATTTCTCTATCGATGGAGCAGCAAGAGCCTCACTGAGTCCATAGCGCCGCCCTGTGTGCTGAATCTGCCCATGTCGGGTTGTGACCTGCTGCCGACTTATCACTGATATCATTTGGTGTTGGATTGATATTCATATACCAAATATTTGCAGAGCCCTGCATCGTCACTAAAGAATCTGCGGCCGCCTCTGAAATAGTATCTGTTTCACTGAGTCCTTTGTTGAAAATTTTAATGCCACGTAATACTCCGCTGAGTCGCTCGTGTTGAAAATCTGCATACCAAGGCGAGTCTCCGAAAGTCAGGGCTGGAGACGGCGGATTGATATTTCCGAAACTGGTATTTGAAGTGTACTCAATAATGTCGGCGGCCGCTGTCGATGGCAGATCAATATAAAAGCGCGCAGTTCTTGTACCATTATGATTATCGATAATTCTTAGGGCCTGTGAATACCACCGATCTTGTACGACAGATTTCGCTGGGCCTGCGAGTGTCATCAGATTATCAGTACCAGTATCCATTCCCGCGAGCTCCCAAACGTGAGCGGCCGTATTCGCACCTCCGCCTGTTGGATAGGGATGCGCACCATAGTATGTGTTTGATGAGCCGTTATCCCAGAGAAAATTTCCGTTTTCGCTCCACCAGAGAGTCACGTAGTAACCCAGTTGTTGGCGAGGCTTGTACTTCCAAATGTATGTAACTCCCGCACCATTTGGTCCCCAGATCGGCAATCCTTGATTCTGCGGATTGAGAAATTGAAAAGCAACGAATGCCGTACTTGGACTATCTCCATTCGATGGAAAGTTAAGTCCAGTTATCGCAGAAGCTGATGCAACTGAAATCGTCACCTTTGACGATAGAAACTTGGCCGCCCAACTGGGTTGGGCAACCAGACAAATGAGGCTTATCATTTTTAAAACATTTAGCATTGTTCCCAACATTTCTTTTTGCAATCAATCAAGGATCAATCTTTAGGATATAAGCGTCTTCAGAAGGATCATTCACTAATACAAAAGATTTTATACTTGGAAAATATCGAAAGCGGCCATTTGTGCCATTGCCAAGCTGTGCCCCCGGAGCATTTGTCACCAAATTTAAATTTGAATTTTTTGGATCAGAGAGATCTTTACAAGTTTGCGTCGCCGCATCGATCAAATAAACATTTGATCCGCCTGCCCAACCCACAATTTTACTCTTTACCGGATAGTAAGCAAGACCAGCATAATCTGCTGATATGAACGAGCTACAGCCAGTCCACTGAGAGGTGGTGTTCGTCGCCTTGTTTGTGATCATATCGAGTGTCCATATCTGATCGTGACCCAAAATAATAAATTGTCGCCTCACTGGATCAATCACTCCTGAATAGTGATATCCATTTGGATCGGGATCATTAATGTCAGCGATTTCAATTGAAGATTTCGTATCAAGATTGACGGTGTAAAACTGACCACGCGAAGTATACAGATAAACCAACTTCGACACCGGATCATAGTCAGAAGCGCCAAGAATTCCGCCATAGTTTATATTTGGCAAAGACGGAATAATTTGTTCCCAATATTTGTTCGAACCAGGATTGGGATCACTTGCGAGCTTGGTAAAATCAAGAGTAAAGACATCACTCATAAACCCGCCGCCTTCACAAGAGGCTACGCCTCCAAGAACGGCCATTTTATCGAGGTGAGCGACATAGCTAAGACCACCATAAGTATGTCGAGTCGTAGGGCGTCCATCGGGCAAAGTAGTGACACAATTGCTGAGTGGTGCACTCAGTGGCGTCGGATCATTCAATCTGATTAATTTCTTTTGTGCTAGATCAAGAGCATAAACTTCATTTCCATAGTAGTCCGCGTGACCACCACCCCAAACAATGAGTCGATTGCGTAGCGTATCTGCGACCCCACCACTCCAGGCAATCATGACATTCGTACAAGGCCTTGAAAATCCAAAAAAAGAATCTGCACTATGGCAGATATCTTGAAATTTTGTATTGAGAATTCTTGTCCAGCCAGTGCCGGCAGGCGGAGTGGCCATAGCCACCACACTGATCGTCACTTTATTTGAAAAATACTTATTGGCGGCAAAAAGATTTTCAGTCGCGCAAAAAATCAGACCAAAAATATAAATACTTGTATGAATATCACTAAACATTTTCTTCACTTTTGACCCCAGAAACCAAATTGTTGAAAACTCTCATTTGTCCCCAAGACATGAAATCTCAATTTACATTATGGCTCGGTGTAACTAAAAATCACGCCAGCTGTTGAACCAACGGCCGCAGTGCCGAGGGACAAAATTCCGGCTGGACTGAGGCTCATGCCAACTGGCAATTTTGCGCCCGAAGGATCAACTGAAAAACCAGTGCCAGCTGTTGCCCCACCACCTT
>JAYUEB010000021.1:0-2699 GCA_043739525.1 Bdellovibrionales bacterium | reverse complement strand
CTTTTGAGTATGACTGAAGTCTATAATCAATTGGAATCAAAAAGCGGAAACGTGATTCGATTCAGGCCTAGAAACGACTTCTAAAAACAAAGTCAATTGGACTTTATTAGCGGTGTCTGCAAGCATTGATGAATGCAGACATCGGACTCACACCCATTTCAAAAATATCTTAGCTTTGTATCAAAAGGTCTAGGCCCCAAAGATTACAAAATTTTTGCTCTCGCAGGAGATGCCTCTTCACGAAGATATTTTCGTATCGTCGCTGAAAATGACTCTTGGGTTTTGATGGATTGGGATCCCTTTGTTGATGATGGTAAGTATCCATTTTTGAATGTCCTTGAACACTTTGCAAAACATCATGTCAATGTACCAAGTGTGATTGCGAAATCGCCCGAAGAAGGTTTGGTTTTGCTTGAAGATCTTGGTGATCTGACCCTCGAGCGCAAATTTTGGGAGAACCAAAATCAAGAATTGATTTTGCCTTATTACAAATTAGCCATCGATGAACTTCTCAAAATTCACTACGAAGCCAGCGCCGACCATTCGGATTGCGTAGCCTTTAAGGTCGCTTTTGATACCGACAAACTTTTGTGGGAAATGAATTACGGTAGAGACCATTTGCTTTTAAAACTATGTGATATCAAACTTTCGATGAGCGTGGCCACTGGTCTTGATAAATTGTTTTTGAAAATTTGCGATACTTTGAGCGCTGAAACAAAATTTATTGCACATCGTGATTACCATTCGCGAAACGTCATGATCAAGTTAGGTAAAATGCGAGTCATTGATTTTCAAGACGCCCGCATGGGTGCGATTCAGTATGACCTTGTCAGTTTATTGCGAGATTCTTATGTCGATATGGATGCCAATGTTGAAAGCCAACTCATTGATTACTATCTTGCGGGACGCGCTCAATACTCTAAGAAAAATCAATTGGCCGCATTGTCGCGTTCTGAATTTGATCATGTCTACGAAATACAAACGATCCAAAGATGCTTTAAGGCATGCGGTAGCTTCTCAAGTTTCTATAATTTGAGACAAGATACTCGCTATCTGAAATACATCCACAATACTTTGATGAGAGTCCAAAGCAGCCTCGAAAAATTTCATGAGTATAAATTATTATTTGACGTTTTAAGTGATAACGGACTCTTTGAGCACAAGTTTGTATGAAGGCAATGATTCTGGCTGCTGGTCTCGGAAAAAGACTCAGCCCTTATACAGATATTCTCGCAAAGCCCGCGATTCCATTTTTAAATATTCCGCTATTTTATTATTCGATTGCTCTGCTTAAGGCCGCGCCGAAATTTTTACTCAGTGAATGCGTTATCAATTCACATTACAAGCCAGAGCAAATTCGTGAACTCGCCAAAGCTTTGTCTCCGAATATCAAAACTCACGTCACCCTTGAAAAAGAAGAGCCTCTCGGTAGCGGTGGTGGAGTCTGGTTTGCTCGCGAATTTTTCAAGGATGAAAAAGATTTTGTTGTTACTAATGGTGATGAAGTTATTTTGCCAACGCATCTTAATTTGATGGATCAAATGCTTGAGCAACATCAAAGCTCTGGCGCCTTGGCAACGCTCTTAGTGAAACGTGACCCACGTGTCGGAACTCAGTTCGGCGGAGTCTGGGCAAATCCACTTCGAGAAGTATTTGGATTCGGAAAAAGAAATCCCAGCCAAGTCTCATCTCCCCCTTGTTTAGAGTCGAGCCTTGAAGCTTTTCATTATGTCGGTGTGATGATCATGAATTCTCGAGCTCTGCAATATTTTCCCGAAGGTGAGAGCAATATTCTCTACGACGCAATTATGCGAGGACATCTTAAAGGCGAAAAAATCGAAATTTATATCGACGATTGCCGGTGGTATGAGACCGGCAAT
Organism: Bdellovibrionales bacterium; assembly: GCA_043739525.1. GTDB lineage: Bacteria > Bdellovibrionota > Bdellovibrionia > Bdellovibrionales > JAMPXM01 > JAYTQQ01. The sequence continues at coordinate 819 of JAYUEB010000021.1, read as the reverse complement.
ATCAAAGATTTTCTTAGTGCCACGCGGGAGGTATTGACAGAACTTCAAAAAAATCCCAAAGATTTTTTTCTGACTGAGCTGCTGAAAAACTTTGCTCCGCACTCAGCTCTTCAAAAGACACAAATTGGTTCAGATCCTAAAGTTCAAATTTTTGCTGATCAAAGTGCTAAGATTCATGCCGGAGCAAAAATCAGCGGATTCGCTGTCCTAGGCTCTGGAGTTGAAGTTCCAGCTGGCTGCCATTTGCAAAATGTAGTGGTCAATAAAAACGTCAAACTCAAAGCTGAAACTTACCAAGACACGCTGTGTTTATAAAAGACAGCTAAAAGGTGGCTGCCGCCTTTTAGCAGCGCGAGTCACCATGGTGGAGGTTTCATGAGCTTGCCTTTGATTCCGTCTCCGCCGAGTTCGAGATTCGAAGCGTTTAAATATTTTCGTCCAATGATTCGGACTGAATAGCCGGTTCGTCCGCCGACGACACAATAGCCGGGGACTGCAGGCCAGCCTTCAGCATAGTTGGGATGAATTGGGCAGCGAGCAAATAATTTTGGTGCTTTGTTGTAGTCGCCGGTTTTACCTTGGGTCCAACCGGTGAGAAGAAAATCAAGACTCGGAACCAGCCAATTGACTCCCGGAATATTCATGTTGATCAAGGAGCTTTTTGCTTTGATCATTTGCATTTTAACATTGTTGGATACCATTTTAGGGTTTCCGAGATCGGAACCCAGATCACTCATCTGCATATATCCAACCGGCGTAGATGCTTGGTAGAAGCTTGAATAGTAATCGGCGTCGATCGAGTAATAGGTGATATCAAAC
>JAYUEB010000020.1:0-2702 GCA_043739525.1 Bdellovibrionales bacterium | reverse complement strand
ATCCCATGCCTGTGCTTTAGCAAGTCGCTGATCCGTATCCGATTTTGATATTGTTAATCTGAGGGCCGTGATGTCAGCTCTTTCGGCAAGCGCCATTTCGACCAACATTTGCCTTGGTAAAATTTTTTTGAAGCTAAAATCACGAAGTTGGGTTGAAGTTTTCACTGCAGTGTCTTCGCTTCGACGACCGAGTTGAATTGTGAGCTGAGCACGAGCGCCTCGAAGTGCGCTTTGCCTTTGCTGGGTATCGAGTTGAGCTTGATGATAGGCTAACTGAGCCCTGGTTTGGAGAAGCGGAAGTCTACCTCCAGCTCCAATTTTTTGCTCCATTGCGCGAACAAGACGGCTCAAACTCTCTTCACGTTCGTGGTTGAGTTCGAGCTGAGCTTCTTGTGTGACGACTTCGAGATAAGCCAATCGTATATCTAAAATTTTTTGTCGAATGGCATCTTTAAACTGAACTTCTGCGATCCGAGTGGCTTCATGTGCGCTTTCTTTCCCAAGACTTCGTTTGCCACTCAAGTCGACAGGGTAGGAGATTACAATATCATTTTGCTTTGGCCCACCGGCGTTGGTTTGATTCCAGTTTTTGCCGAAAGGCTGGAGGCCGGCATCGACGGTGATGCTGGGATTTGGTCGCAGCCCGGCGGTCAGCTCGTCGGCTTCTGCGAGCGAAATATTATATTTAGCGGCTATCAGATCTAGGTTATGGGAAAGACCTACTTGAACAGCATCGTCTAATGATATATCGGCATTTGTTTGTTGCGAAAAGACCCAGGATAGTAAAATGATCCACTTCATATTGCGTATGCTCCCTACAGTTCGACATTTTCAGCATATAATATTCGCAAAAACAAACAGTTTTATAATTTACCCCCCTACCCTATATTTTTTTGAGTTCAAATCATTGATTTATAAATATTTGAGCACTATGTTTGGCTAAGGAGAAGTTCAATGAGTCACACAATTCATGGAAAAAGTAAGATCTTACCGCGGGTCAATCGCATCAAAGGCCAGCTTGATGCTTTTGCAAAAGCAATCGAGTCGGATCAAGATTGTTATCAGGTGATGCAGCTATTGGCCTCTTGTAGAGGCGCCTTGAATGGCCTTATGGGTGATGTGATTGAAGAACATATTCGCGAGCATATTGTAGAAGCGGATAATAAGAAGATGGCTGCCGAATCAGGCGAAGAGCTTGTTGAAATTATGAAGAGTTTTTGGAAATAATCTCGACACTCGGTATACACGGCTCGATGACAGCCAATTGATATAAAAACTTCAATACCAGTCGATGCAATGACTCACTTTTCAGTTATGGGTGTATAGACCTAAGTCTTGAATGCGTGTATACGTTTACTCTGACACGATAATTTGTTTTGAAAATTGGGGTCACATTGACTTCAATAAAGGTTCAGAATTTTTAAAACTTACGGAGTAACAAATGAATAAAATGTTTTTGTATTCGTGTGGGATATTGATCTTCACATCCACTTCTTTTGCGAAAAATATCCCAAATTCATCAACCGAATTCTTACAGAATTGTATTCACGCAGCAGACTGCGAAATTCAATTATTCACAGAGGTCTCAAAAGCCTATCGCCCGTCAAAAGAAGAAGATGAACTGCGCGAATACATTCTTCAGATAAAAGATTTTGCCGAAAAATCGGTGTGGAATCAGACTCTTGAAACTTTTCACGATAATATCGGAAATGTCATGATTCGTATTCCAGCGACAGGAGATTACGTTGGTAAAAACGCAAACTATTTTGCTCTACAGTCGCATATGGATATGGTGCTCGCTTATTCAGATGCCAAGCCAGGTGAAGACCTTCGCCCTTACTTTAGAGACGGCGTTCAGATGGAAACTCAAGATGGCTGGCTCCAATCTGTTGGAAACAAAACAACCCTTGGTGCGGATAATGGAATTGGCGTTGCGTTCGAGCTTCGCTATTTAATCGATCCCGCGATTTCACATCCTCCGCTTGAACTTATTTTCACTGTTCAAGAAGAAATTGGCTTGGTTGGTGCGTTTAATTCAGATCTGCCTATTTTAAGTCGAAAAATGCTTTGCCTCGACGGAATGACGCCAGAACCAGGTTACGTTATTGGCGGCTCCCAAGGCGGAAGAGGCGAAATCGTTAGCGGCACGAGCGCGGGCCCCCAAGTCATGAAGCCCGACTCAAATACCTTAATAAAAGTCAGCGTTACCCAATTGGCTGGCGGACACTCTGGCGGAGACATTCATCGCGGGCACCTCAATGCAGTCAAAGCTTTTGGTGAACTCGCAAGCTTTATTTCAACCACTGTCGAAGAAGCTCATCTTAAAAGCATGGTCGCTGGCGACGTCGGAATCTTAAATAAAATTCCAAATCTTTTTGAGACAGAATTTGTCGTTCCAACAGATAAAGTTCCTGCTGATTTTAAAACACAAATTGAATCTTTTTTACAAAGCCTGATCGATCTCAATCCGGACGATAGCAAAAGTGCAAAAATCGAAGTGCTTAACCAAAATGATTCAACTGAAACCTATTTGGTTTCGGCACCTGAGTTTACTTCAAGCCTATTGAGTGCAATTGATACCGCACAAAATGGAGTGATCGACCATGATGATGCCTATTATAATGGTGTCTATACTTCAAGTAATCTCTCGTTCATGCAATTAGCACCAGACCAAACTGGAAATCTTCAGTTTTCAACTGGCT
>JAYUEB010000019.1:0-8141 GCA_043739525.1 Bdellovibrionales bacterium | reverse complement strand
TTCCAAATTTTTGTGGAGTAACTGACATGTTATTTCTTTGACAGCTTTTGCCCAATGGGTCAAGACATGGCTATGCCGCTCAAAGAACTCACCAATTTTGATCTCTGTCTTGCCCCAATGGTGGGCTTAAGCCATGTCGCTTTACGGGAACTTTGCCGAGATTATATGCCGGTCGCTGCGCATTCGATTTGGCCTACCGAGATGCTGAATTCGCGTCGGCTTCCATCTGAACAATTGGGTAGCACTCCTGAAACATCGAAACACGATTTTGAAGAGAACCTCGTTCCGCAAATTTTAGGGAATGAAGAAAAATTTATTGCCCCTTCGATTGAGAAATTAGTGGAGTGGGGAGCGGTCGCAATTGATATCAATATGGGCTGTCCCGTGCAAAAAGCTTTAAAGCACAACTATGGCGTCGCACTTATGGGCGACGCAGGCTATGCGGCTGAAGTCGTTCGGATGAGTGTTCGCAATTCAAAAGTTCCGGTCTCAGTTAAGTTGCGAGCTGTTCATGAAAGTGAGGCAGATGGCCTTTATGATTTTATCCGAGGGATTGAGGATGCAGGTGCCAGCTGGATTACACTTCATCCTAGAACAGCTGCACAAAAACGCCGGGGTTCTGCCGATTGGGACCAAATTGGCGAGATCGGATCCAAAATTTCAATTCCAATTATTGGAAACGGCGACATTCAAACCTGTGATGATATTCTTCGAATGAAAAATGAAACAGGATGCGCGATGGTGATGGCAGGCCGTGCACTAACTGCAAAACCTTGGCTATTTTGGCAACTCGGAGAAAAGCTTGGTTTTGCTCCTCCCATTTCGAGAGCAAATGAAAAAGCGCCTATAACTCCTCTGGAAGAAGGCGCTGAATACGGGCGCGCTGTAAAAAAAATGGCGACTCTTTGTGAGAAATATTTTGGTGAAAATTTGGGTTTAAGAAAATTTCGATTTTTTGTTAAAACCGGAAGTTCTTGGCTTATGTTCGGCCATCAACTCTACGCGCTTATGACAAAGGCCAAGACTTTCGAAGAAGTTCATATCTATTTAGGTGAATTTTTTGCGCGCGAACAAGAAATGAATGCGCGCACCGATCTACGCCAGTAAAGGGTCAAGTTGATCTTTGGACTCAAGTGCTGAAAGCTCGCTAAATCCGCCGATTAATTTATCGTTGATAAAAATCATTGGCACGGTCATTTGACCGGTTTTTTTCTTAAGAGCATCGAGTTCATCGAGTTTGCCATCCATATTGATCTCTTCAAATGCGACACCTTTTTGAGTCAGCAAGTTCTTTGCTCGCACACAATAAGGACAAAAACTTTTTGAATATAAAATCACTTTGGCTGCCATGGAGGCCCCCTTTTTTTATGATTATAGCATATTTTGCCAAAGCAATCAAAGGGGCGTGCACAGGCCTCTTAGTTGAGCGTGGCGCGCAAGCTGTCTAAGTTTTCGCAAACTTTAAGGCTTGTGAAAAGCAGGGCAGCCTCAGGATAGTTTCGGCCGAACTGCTTACACCATTGTTTGGCTCTGGCAACAGCAAAGCTGGGTGAGCGCTTTTGTTCGGAGAGATTAATGAACTCGCGGTAATGCCCTAAAATCTCGTTCCAAGTTAAGACATCGGAGTTCAAGTTTTGAATTTGGAGGGCTAGGGCAGGATTTGCGACAAGCCCTCTTCCGAGCATAAAAGTTTTGGAGCCGGTCACACGCTCGCAATTTTTAAAATCTTCGAGGGTCCAAATGTCACCATTTGCGACAACCGGTATTTTAAGCTCTTCGCGAATATTTGCTATGTATTCCCAATGAGCTGGTGGAAGGTAAGCCTCATCACGTGTGCGCGCGTGAACTGTTAGAAATTGCGCGCCCGCTTCTTCTGCCGCTTTGCCGATTTCGAGATGCAGAGTCTTATCGTGAAAACCAAGTCGAACTTTTGCTGAAACGCCAAGATGAGAGGGGACACGTGATCTGACAGCTTGAACAATATCAAAAATGCGCCTCGGATTTTTAAGTAGAGTTGCACCGCCATCATGACGATTAACTGTTTTAGCTGGGCAGCCAAAGTTGAGATCGATGCCTGCTGCACCCAATTCTACAGCCCGCGCCGCATTGGCACCAAGCATTTCACAATTGCTTCCGAGAAATTGTACCAGGAGTGGGGTTCCTGCTGAGGTACGAGACGAGTTCAGGAGTTCAGGCGCATACTTATAAAAAACATGATCAGGAATCAGTTGGTCGGTAACACGAATAAATTCGGTTACGCACAGGTCGACTCCACCGATACGAGTGAGAATGTCTCGCATGATGGAGTCAACTACGCCCTCCATCGGAGCGAGCATGATTCGAATCTTTGAAATATCAATCAAGTGGGATTTCCAAGCTTCAAAATATGTTGAAAGTCTTTTTCGCTCACAGGCTGAACTGAAAGTCTTTGGCCTTTTTTAAGCACAAGCAGATCCTTTAAGGCTTTTTCACTTTTAAGTTTACCGAGTTCGACAAAATTTTTAAATTTCTCGACGAATTCAACTTCGACGCAAAACCAAATCGGTTTTTCTGGGGTGGATTTTGGATCAAAGCCATCTGATTTTTTATCCAGAGCAGTTGGGTCAGCTTGTGAAGTTTTGCTCACACGAGCAATTCCTGCGACGCCCGGTGGCTCGGCACTTGAATGATAAAATAAAATCGGATCGCCGACCTGCATATCGTTCATCATGAAATTGCGCGCCTGATAATTGCGCACGCCCGTCCAAAGGCTTTTGCGATCCTTCTTGAGCGAGTCGATGGAATAGGTTTCAGGTTCTGATTTCATTAGCCAAAATTTTTGAGAAGATTTTGTTTTCATTTCGGGCTATCTTTAACACATCTTGCCTCATATTTTCAAGCATTTGCGCCTTGACATCGGGGTCTGGTCTTTCAAGACTAGAGACCTAAGATATAACTAGAGAATAGGGGGCCTTATGAGTTTAAAAACAATCCGGTTTCTCTGTACCTACTCGTTGTTTGCGATCAGTCTTCTGAGGGTTGTTCCGGCATTTTCAGCTCCTGGTGGTGGTGGCTTCGCTTTTCAGCTTCCTATTGAATTTCGAACAAGGAGTGAGTCAGTTAACGGCAGTGGCGCCACAACGACTCAATATTTGAATATGATACCCTCGCTTGGCTATCAGTATTCAGACACGCTTTATTTTGGCGTGAATTATCGCTACACGAATGAAACGGGCTCAACAGAATATAAGGGCGGTGTCTATGGTCCAACTGTTAGCTTTACGGCCTCTAACTTCAATCTTGCAATCGCTTATTACGTTGGCGGAAGTTTAGTAAAATCGAACGCGGGAACTGACACTACTTACAAAAACGGAACGGGCCCGCAATTTTCAATTGCCTATCTTTTTCCAGCTACGGGTAGTTTTGCTTGGGGACCAGAGTTTGCCTATTCGGACATTAAATATAGTTCGACTGAGACAGGGGGATCTACGACTTCTTCAACTTATGAAATTTCAGGAATCGAACCCTATTTAGGTTTATTCTTTTACTTTTAGAGAGATGATATGAAAAATCAGTGGGCTTTAATTACAGGTGCAAGTGCAGGATTCGGAAAAGCTATTGCTGAAAAATTGGCAAGCGAAGGTTTCTCTGTCATTTTGACTGGAAGAAGGCTCGAACGCTTAAACGAGCTCGCTCAAAAAATTAAAACAGAGTGCAAAGTTGAAACACGAGTTCTCGAATTTGATGTGAGTTCATGGGTTGATGCTGAGAAAAAATTTGCAGAGCTTAAAGCAATCTCCTCTCAAATCGAAGTTTTGGTAAACAACGCGGGTCTTGCCCGAGGTGTTGAGAAAATTCAAGAGGGCCAAACCACAGATTGGGATGAGATGATCGACACCAATTTGAAGGGGGTTTTGTATATGACAAGACTTGTACTTCCTCAGATGATTGCTAAGAATTCAGGACATATTGTGAATATGGGGTCGGTTGCAGGTAGATGGACTTATCCAGGCGGCGCGGTTTATAGCGCTACCAAGTTTGCTGTCCGCGGAATCTCTGAAAGCATGCGTATGGATTTGATGGGGACACAAATTCGTGTCACCAACATCGAGCCGGGTATGGCCGAGACTGAGTTTTCAGAAGTGCGGCTCGGAAGCCCTGAAAAAGCAAAAAATGTCTATCGTGGAATGATCCCGCTGACCCCATTTGATATAGCCGAAACAGTCAGTTGGTGCTTGAGTAGGCCAAAGCATGTGAATATTTCTGAGCTAGTTATTTATCCAACTGATCAAGCGGGAGTTGGGCCCGCGTATACACATCGAAGAGAAGGAGCTGCTAAATGAGTTTTCGAATTGAAAAAGACAGCATGGGTGAAATTGAAGTTCCCTCAGATAAATACTGGGGAGCACAAACTCAAAGATCGCTTGAGCATTTTAAGATCGGTGGCGATCGATTTCCGCGAGAAATGATCCGCGCGCTCGGTGTTTTAAAAAAATGTGCTGCAAAAACCAATTTGGGATTAGGACTCTTAACCGAGAACAAGGCTCAATTTATCATGGCTGCTGCAGATGAAGTGATCAGCGGTAAGCTTGATGCGCATTTTCCCTTGGTTGTATGGCAAACGGGTAGCGGTACGCAAACCAATATGAACGCAAATGAAGTCATTGCGAATCGTGCACTCGAGTTGATGGGTGAGAAATTAGCTTCTAAAGGTATTCATCCAAACGATGACGTGAATAAGGCACAATCTTCAAACGACACTTTTCCAACTGCGATGCACATTGCGGTGGTTGAACAGGTTGTGCATAAGCTTTTGCCTTCATTGAAACACCTCCACCAATCTCTTCAGAAAAAGCAGCAGGAATTTAAAAGCATTGTTAAAATCGGCCGAACACATTTGATGGATGCTACTCCGCTAACTCTCGGACAAGAGTTTTCGGGATACAGCTTTCAAATTGAACAATGCATTCAAAGAATTGAATTCTCTCTTGGTCACCTGTACGAATTAGCACTTGGTGGAACGGCTGTCGGTACGGGTCTCAATACTCACCCTGATTTTGCTGTTAAAGCAGCAGCCGAAATTGCAAGCGAAACGAAACTAGCATTTAAAACGGCCCCTAATAAATTTACGGCACTTGCCTCACACGATGCTCTTGTTCAAATGAGTGGTTCGCTCAAAACTCTGGCTTGTGCGCTGATGAAGATCGCAAACGACGTACGCCTATTAGGAAGCGGCCCTCGTAGTGGTATAGGTGAACTTGTTTTGCCAGCAAACGAACCAGGAAGCTCGATTATGCCTGGGAAAGTAAATCCAACTCAGTGTGAAGCAATGACCATGGTGTGCGCGCAAGTGATTGGTAATGATATGGCCGTCGCAGTGGGTGGGGCAACAGGACACTTTGAGCTGAACGTTTTTAAGCCGCTCATCGTATTTAATGTTTTGAATTCGGTTCGTTTACTAGCTGATGCGAGCGAGAGCTTTAAGCATCATTGCGTGGATGGTATTGAGGCCAATCTGCCTCAGATTAAACATCACCTCAACAATTCATTGATGCTCGTAACAGCACTTAATCCTCATATTGGCTATGACAATGCTGCAAAGGTCGCAAAATATGCTTACGAAAAAAATACGACCTTGAAGGCGGCGGCTTCAGAACTTAAGCTTTTAGATGAGAAAACCTTCGATGAGCTTGTGCGCCCCGAAGATATGATTGGCCCCTTGAAATAACGAAAAAGAAGAGCATCTATGGATAACAGCATTTTCAACGAACCAAAACTTTCATGGATGAAGCATCCTGATATTCGTCCTTATGTTTTTGTGCGTCCAGAAAATCGCATCGAAAGCCCTGGTGATTTTCACTCTCAGGTCAAATGGTTTAGTGGTCATCAAGTCGTATACAAAAATCCACTCAATATGGATGAAGTCAAATTTGCCGACCGCATTTTACGTCTTGAGAGCAGTGCCTTTAGCGGCAGCAATATGGCGATGCCACGATGGGTGTTTTATGATTGTGCGATTGTTCCTGGTTTCGTAGCAGGATTTGCTGCGAAGAGATCGGCCTTGAAACCAAAAGTTCTCGAGGCGCTACAAGTGGACATGAAGGAGGATGAGGATTGGGTTCCTCTCTCTCTCTTTATTATTATTCCGACGATGTCACAAAAAGGTGAGTGGGTGGCGCACAATCTTTGTTCGGTTAATTCGTTGTTGCCTGCAGAGGACCAATTTCAAGGTATCGGCTTTATCTCGAAAGCTTTTGGCTTGTGGTACGCGAATGTTCGAACTTGTTGCGGAATGACTCAGTGGACATCTCCATCCGTTAAATTGCATTCGAACTATGGTGAGTTTGAAGTGTTGACGGCATATACGCCCGTTCACACTTACGCACGTACTTTGACTTATCGTCTCACGGTGATACCCGAACAGTGGAATCGATTTTTGTCGAAAATAGACGATCAAAAAGTCAGGCAAACTTTGGAGTATGCCGGCTTTGATGTAGATCCGGAAGATGAGCCGAGTATGATTCGTTTTCAGCGCAGGCTTGAGAAGGGCGAGGGCCCATATTATTTAAATAGTAAAGAAACCATGGCGAAGGAACTTAAAGAGCCTCATCGCATTTACATTCATAAGAGGTAGCCTTGAAATCAAGACATAAACGAAAACCTCCCGAAAAAGTTAAAGGTATTCCCATTGTTCGACTCGTGAATCCCGATGGCCGTATGAACGTGGTTCGACTGGGTCTCAACAATCGTGCATCACACGATATTTTTCATTCGATGCTTCGAAAAAACTGGATCGAGCTTTCCATCATTGTTTCACTTTTCATTCTTATTTCGAACCTCGGCTTTGCGGTGATATACTATTCGCTTGGTGATGTGATTGATAATGCTCATAGCTTTACAGATAATTTTTTCTTTAGTGTAGAAACCATGGCGACAGTCGGTTACGGCTATATGAGACCGATAGGAACAATGGCCAACCTCCTGTCATCCATAGAGGCCTTCTTTGGTTTACTCACTTTTGCAGTCATCGCGGGTCTCATCTTTGCTAAGTTTTCGAAGCCAACAGCGAAAATCATGTTTTCAAAAGCGGCGATTGTAGCCCACCGAAATGGCCGTAGGGCACTCATGTTTCGCATGGCGAATGAACGCAATAACCAGATTATTGATGCGAATCTCAGGGCCTCAATGATGCGTACGGAACGCACCGACGAAGGTGAAACCATACGAACTTTTAACGATATGAAGCTCCTGAGAGCATCTGCTCCGATCTTTGCCTTAAGTTTTACGGCTGTTCATTTTATCGATGAGGAGAGCCCACTTTTTGACGAGACGCCTGATTCTCTGATGGACCAAGATATTGAAATAGTTGTCACTTTTAATGGCGTTGATGAAGTCTTTTCACAGAGCATTTACGCAAGACATTCATACGTGCTCAACGAAATTCATTGGGATCACAAATTTTTAGATATTATCTCTGTAACTCCAGAGGGCTATCGCTCCCTCGACTATAATAAGTTTCATTTGACGCAAAAACAAAGTCTGGATGTTTAAGATAGTGCCTTGTGGGGCGAGATTTCCGGTGACTTACTCGTCGTTTATGTGCTAATTTTAGGGGCTATGAGTGAAGATTTAAAAGAATTACCGGCCGTTGCTCGCAATGTCTCTTTGATGTGTAAAAAGTGTGGCGTTGAGCGCTTTCATGTTGTTTTGGCTCACACCAACAGCACGACTGCTAAAGTTCAATGTGAAGTTTGCAAAGCGAAGAAGACCTTCAAACTCGCAGTTCCTAAAGCTGCAAAAACAGCAAAAAAATCAACTGGCGCAAAAAAATCCGTCAAAAAAGTTGATTTGGCTGCCGAATGGACCAAGCTCAAAGATCAAATTGGTCTCGAAAAGCTTCAGCCTTACAATATGAAAACGAAGTTCACAAATTCAGTTGCTATCGAGCATCCAAAATTTGGAATCGGCTTTGTTTCTCTGGCTACAAACGAGAAAATTGATGTGACTTTTCAAGAAGCTCGAATCTCTCTCGTTCATAATCGCGCTTAAAAATCATGAAGCTGCTGACTTATAACTGTTGGCACGCTTTAACTGCGAAAAATTTCATTCAATTTCGTGAGCTTGAACCTCCAGGTCGAAAGCTTGAACGTTATAAAATTCAA
>JAYUEB010000018.1:0-8150 GCA_043739525.1 Bdellovibrionales bacterium | reverse complement strand
TCTCTTAAGTTGGCACTTTCAGTGATCCAAGTTTTGATTTGATCTGCCGTATCTTTTTTAAATTTCAAATCATCTGTTGTATCGAGTTTTGCTTTTGTGCCAGCCATTTGGTCTTTTGCAGCCTTCTTCATATCAGAAACAAATTCTGGATAATAACCGGGACCAAATGCAGGAGGTGTCACGTAAGTATCAGCTAGTTTAGCGACCATTTCGTCATCCCACAAAGTATGTAGGGCGATCACCTTAGCTTTATCATTCCAACGAACAAAGCAAGCGTTCGCACCGCGATCATATGCGTTGCCAACATGTAATGGTTGATGAATATCTCCCATGACGTGAATAAGATAGCGAAGAGCAATTATTTTTTTCTCGCGTGAAACTTTTTTGCCGATGAGAAGCTCTGCCGCGCCATTGAGAGCACCGTATGCGTCTTTCAAGTCTTTGTTAGGGCGATTGTCGTAGGCATAACCAGTAGGAATCTCAGCAAAATGGTAAGGGCTAAAGTCGCTATCACCTTTTGCATTAAAGCGAACATCATCACGAACGAGATCAGGCCAAATAGCAGCAATCGCCATAGGTTCGATGCCAATGACTCCGCGAACATAGTCTTTCGTTTCCGATTCAATTCGCTGTTCTGCGATTTCACCGACGATTTGATGGCCTAAGGCTCCCCATGCATGGGCCACATGCGGAGTCAGTGTTAATGAAATGGACATGATGCTCAAAAGTGAAAGCATTTTATTCATAAGGCCGCCTTAAAATGGATATAGTTCTTCTATTTACTCCAGGGTGGATTGGATTGCATAGCTAATGCCAATATCAAATCTTGTATTATTTTCGCGAGGTCTTTTTTTTCAATTTAGTTTTCGGAATTTTACCGATTCTTGGATCTCGATTGAGAACGAGCTGGCAGGCCTTCATTGCGGACGCTTCAAAGTCATCTGAATTTTCAGGCAAGACTTGCCACCCCGTGGGACCTGGGCCGAAAACTTCGATAGAACGCATATTTGGAAATTCATTTCGTAATGAATTATGGTGTGCTTCGGTTGTTGCAAGCCAAATTCCGTCGTCACTATTTGATTTTTCTTTTTTTCGCAGAATAAAAATGATTTTGTTTTCTACATAAACTCCGTACGCGCCAAACATTGGTTTCGTATACGGCGCAAGTGAATCGATCTCCTCAAGTACAAATTCAAATGGAATCACTTTTTGTTTTTTCACGAATTTCTCGCTTTTTGAGGGTGAGAATTACACGTAGTAAATCCTCAAGAGAATGCTACAACATTCTTGTTAGATCTCAACCAAGTATAAAATTTTAATTGAAATTGAGTTTTAGCAAAAGCCAGACTGTGACTGGCTTTTTTTACATTCCATGCTCAATTGATAAAATCCCCTGTGTCTGACCGCCAAGGCCAGCATCCCCTTGATAAACTCCGAGCGAACCTCTCAAACCAAATAGATGCCCTAGGATAAAGTCTTGGTAAATTTCAAGGCCCACGCTCCAAGGATATACCTTCTCTGTAAAAACATTTGCTCGTCCCACTTGAGCAACGACAGCACCTGATACTCTCTGAAGATAAAGCGGAGTCCAACTTCCAAAAAATGTCTCGAGCTGAGATAAAGAAAAGCTCACTCTTTGAGTAATCACTTGAGTGTCTCTTGCCAAAAAATTGTTTGTAGGATAACCGAAAAAATTAATGTCGCTTTCCCATGAGTATGGAAACGAAATTTTACTTCCTAGCAATATGGCATTGTTTAAATCGGGATTTTGCGAGAGGTAAGCAGAGACATCAAGTGCAGCATGATAAATAGTCCGCCCAGAAATTTGAGCGTGGCGACGATACTTAAAGGATAAAATCGAATAGTCGCTATTACCTGCTGATCCAGGAAAATAATGGATTCCACCAAGCTCTGTATAGTGACCCTGCTCAGGAAAGCTCAATCCCCATTGGGTAAACTCTGTGTCGTCGATCAAACTAACGCCCGCACCAAAATTATTGGTCTCATGATCAAAGTCAGTTTTACTATAGTCAACGTGTGGACGCACAAACGAATTCTGCAAGAAATTCTTTATGGGAATTGTCAGGCCTAATTGCCCTCTCACTTTTTGAAACGGGAGTCCGCTCTCGACATCAGGATAAGACTGTCGACTCAAGTCGAGATCCCAACTTGTTTCATTAGCACCATTATAATAAAAAACTCGTCCAACCGGAGTTTTTGTTCCCGCGTCTTCACGAAGAGTCAATTCATAGTGGTGAAGAAAAAGCGGATCAACAGCCCCTAGTGTGGCACCAATTTGAAACGTGTCGGGCAAAAAGAGAACCGAAGGCGTTAAATATTGCGGACTTAAATAATGAAGACCACTATAAATCTTCGAATCAATTTGAGGCGAGTTAGGCAACGCCTCGGATGGCATATAGCTTTGTTTGAGAGAAGTAAGCAAAGTTTTCTCATCGATTTTTTCTGTCTGAGTTGGATCAAACGCTATTTGAACAATATCGTATCCATTTGAGTGATAGCTCACACAATACAGAGATGCGAGATCAGACGAAACTACTGGGTAAAATAAGCCGCCAACGACATTTGTCAGTTTAGATACTTTTTTCGAATTGAGATCGTATAAATAAATATTAAAAACACCATCTCTCATGTCGCTACTAAAAATAATTTGGTTTTTACCAGGCACCCAAGTTGGACCAAAATTAAGTGAGCCATTTGATACTAGCGGGACTGCCTTTTGATTCGAATATAAAACGAGATCTTCTCCACCCGAATCTTCATTGTGAATCGTCATGACAATGCTCGAGCCATCAGCACTAAATCGAGGGTTCGATATCCGTGAAAAACCTACATTGCCCAGAAGATCAACTTGGTTTTCCCAGGCGGTATCTGCAGTTTTGAGATAATTTTTACCTTTGTCATTAAGAACAAATACCAAATGTTTGCCATCAGGGTGAATATCCGGATCGCGAGCCCGAAGGTGCGGACTAATAGAGGAGTACTGTTTCTCTTTCAGGTCGTAAATCGCAACGTCATTGAGCGTGTAATATTTTTGAAATCGAGAAGCTTCGTCAAAAGCAATGAATCGGCTCGATTTTGAAAAACTAATTTGTGAGCCGCTCGATCGATCTAAAATAAATTCTTCATTGAGCAGGTTTGATTCGTGAGCCAATGGCCCATCCAACTTCAGCCGAATTATGCGGGTTTCTTTTTCGGGAACAACTTGAGTCGAAAGCAACCATTTTCCATTTGGCGACAAGGTGAGACCACTTTTATAGAAACCGCTATCGGTCAAATATTTAAGTGTCGTCAACTTTTGAGATTCAATATTTCTAATTTCTTGAGAAAATTCTGAAGTTAAATCTTTTTTAAGATCCTGCCAAAAGTCAAATAACGACTGTGACGTTACTTCTCTGAAATACTTTTCAAATCCGTAAGGAAGGCCTGCCGCAACCTTTTGAACAAGCTCGACAGAACGTTTCGTATGTTCATCCATTTTGCGAACGAGGTAATATCCAAAAACATAGGCCCTGATTGTCCATGGCCAAGTCGGAGCGAGATGGTTGTTAATGGTATCCAGAGAAACAAAATCGGGATTATTGAGATCACCACCTAAAACAGCCTGCCTGATATACATTCGGTAGAATGGACCATTACCTCTCCCCTTCTGAGTGAGATTGGTTTCCAAGATCGTCGAGAGACCTTCTTTAAACCAAGCAGGCGCCGCCATATTCGGCTGAGACGTAGCTCCCACAATGTTTTCAAGAAAACTATAGACACCCGCCTTACGATCTTGTTGGTAAACATGTCCAAACTCATGTGTCAGCAGCCACTCATACCAATCACCGTATTCATTTAGTCCGAGAAGACTATTTAAACGTGGTGATATATCAAAAAAAATTTGCTTGTGCGGAAAGCCTATGGTGAAAAGACTGACTTGATCCGATCGATCAGAAACGACAATATGAGTTTTCTCATTGAGGTCCCAGCCAAAATATCCACTGACATTTTTATAAACTTTCTCACAAACATTGCTAATTTTAACTGCCGGCTCTTTTAAATGTTCAGGATAATGAATTGAAAAGTGTGGCGTCTCAATTGTGTCATAATTGAGACCGGGGTTGAGCCGATTATCAATCAGCTCTTTGCGCTCGTAGGCTTGCGCTTTCGAAAGAACGAAAATGCTAAGTAAAAAAAATAATGAAGTGATCGAATATGCAAATCTCACAGGAGAATCTATAATTTACATGTGCAAGCAGGCATACCGAGCTGATCAACAGGTATAGTCGGAATAAGGCTACAAACTCCCACTCCACTGATGCTTTCACACGAACTATTAACGCTGAATCCGGTACAAAATGAATCACTCGTGCGCGGGCTGCAAGACTGCGGTGATGAAAATTCCAAGAAAGACATATCTTCACCAAACACAGTGAAGGAAGAGCAAAGTACCAATAATAGAATTGCGAATTTCATTCAGACTCCGTTGGTAATTATTATGTCTCTTAGTAAGCCGGTAAATTGCAAAAGAGTCAATTTACTTATAAAGTGCGTCTAGCTTTGCCTCGAATTGCTCTTCAGACATTGAACATTTTCGACTCAATAGAAAAGCCGCCTTAGCCCTGGTCTTGAAGGTATTATTCGCATGGGAATGGCGAAGCATTCGATTCTTGTCACGAGTCGCGCTGAAGATGATTCTGTTTTAGATTTGGCGGCTCAAAAAGGCGTTCGAGTCTTATCGAAGCTCGCCATCAATCAAATTTCTATTAGATAGAGTTATCTCTTAGCTTCCTAACAACTTCAGTCAGCGATGCTGCGTCTGCATTTTTTGGATCGATTGGCTGACCAATTTTCAATTCAATTTTTGAAAGCCAATGCTTTGGAACCTTTTTAAACAATTTGCCCCCGCCATGACTAAAAAAAGTTCCCCAAAGTCCGCAGAGAGCCATTGGTACGACTGGTACAGGATTACGTGCGAGCATTTTCTCAATGCCCGTTCGAAATGTATTGAGTTCACCGTCTCTCGTCACCATTCCTTCTGGAAAGATACATACTATTTCTCCAGCCTGAAGCTCTTCCGAAACTTTGTTGAGGGCAGCCTCCAGAATTTTTGGATCTTCTTTTGCGCCCGCAATCGGGATGACCTTTGCTTGCTTCATGAGATATTTAAGAAACGGAATATCGAAAAACTTGTAGTACATGATGAATCGCATTGGACGTTTACAAAGGGCGGCTACGATCAACCAGTCGATGTAACTCACATGATTGCAAATCAAAATGGCGGGTCCTTCTTGTGGAATATTCTCTTCGCCTGTACATTTAATACGATAAAGAGTTCGAGCAAAAATCCACGATAAAAAGCGAAGAGTGAATTCAGGTACAATTGAGTAAATGTAAAATGCGACAATCAAATTCAAGGTCGCCAAAACTAGAAAGATCTCGGGATGTGATAGATGAGCAGCATGAAAGCCCATCACCATGAGACTTGAGGCGACCATAAAAACGGCGTTGAGAATATTATTGCCCGCTATTACTCGTGATCTCGTCTCAGGTTGGCTGCGCTCCTGTATAAGTGTATAAAGGGGTAGAATAAAAAATCCTCCAAACACAGACATCAAAAAGAAATCGGAGAGAAGTAAACGGCCTATTGAGGAGCTTAAAAATTCGCCTAAACTGAGTAGATGATTCGAGTCTACTATCCAATCTGGTTTTAAAAAGTAGAGGCTGACTAAAAAAAGTGTCATTCCGATTGAACCAATTGGTACCAGACCGATTTCAACTCGACGAAATGAGAGCTTTTCACAAAGAATCGATCCGATCCCGATTCCAAGCGTGAACATTGCCAGAAATGCGGTTACGACGTGCTCGCTGGTTCCTAGAAAGTCTTTGCAGTATATGGGAAGAATCGAGAGAATCGCCGCACCAAAAAACCAAAACCAGGAAATTCCGAATACAGAATTGAAAATTGCTTTGCTCTGTTTGAGCAGAGAGATTGTGGATAAAATTGTTGGAAAAGGATTGAACTCAAGAGTTAAGGTGGCGCAGCCGACTTTAACCTTCTGAACTTGATAGCTGGTGAACACTCCAACGAGAGATACAACTAGTAAAGTGCCCACTAACCAGTTCTCCCCTCCTGGCAATGAAACGAGAACTCCTCCTCCGATCGTTCCAATGAGAATCGCTAGAAAGGTCCCCATTTCAACGTAGGCGTTCGCTTCAATCAGTTCACCCTTGCTGACGAGATCTGGAAGCATGCTGTACTTAACTGGGCCAAAGAGCGTAGCTTGAAGACCAGCCAGAAAGAGAACGGCCAGAAGTAGAAAATAGTTCTGGGTTAGGAATCCAAGTGCTGCAATCGACATGACGAAAATCTCGAATATTTTGGTGTATCGAACCAGCTGAGATTTTTCATACTTATCTGATAGCTGCCCAGCTATTGGGGAAAAGAGAAAGAACGGTAAAATAAAAATTCCACCAGCTAAAGCGACAAGCGATGCTGAATCTAAGCCAGCCAAGACAATACCCCGATAGGTCAACAATACAACCAACGCGTTTTTGAAAACATTGTCGTTGAGCGAGCCAAAGAATTGAGTCCAGAATAGGGGCCAAAATCTTTTGTCTGAGAGAACCATTTTGAGTGACATTTTTTTCTCCGTTCTTAAAGCCTAAATCTTAATCTCAGATTATTCAAAGTTTTCTGATGAAACTTGTTTTGACGTAAAATGAAGACTCACCTGCGAGCGCCACTGGGCGAACGCAGTTTTATTTCTTTCAAACCAAGCAGCAAAGAATATCGCCAAGACTCCGATAACCGCTAGCGAAACCCAGGGTTTCATGAAGAGATAATCGAGACTGTTATGAATACAATACATAAGTCCAATGATGCTTGTGAAAATCCCACTTTTAAATACGGCCTTCTGTTGTTGAGAATATCCCATAGCTACAACTGAAAATCCGATAATCAGGTTGAGAAGGGTCGAATCGAATGTCCAAAATTTAAACGCCGCATAGAGTGGGATACAAAAGCTCATCCACTCCATGAAGCCGCAAAGGTTCGACTTCTTAGCTTGGTTTAAACATATCGGAGAAAGCAGAAGTGCAATGACCGCAGGATAAATGGTAAGAATGGGTCCGAAACTTTGAATCAGAGAAAATTTCTCTAAGACTCCCGAAATCAATTCAAACCAAACACCTATCATTGCGAGGCTTGCTATGGTTCTTGATAGGCCCATTTTTTGCGGTTTCATTTCAAGCGACGGAATGATTTCGTAAAATAGTCCTGCTAAGAGCAAGTATCCCGAAGAAGCAAAAAAGTACGAAGTCGGATAAAAAACCTGCCTTCCGATCATAATGGCAACCGGAAGAATTGGTAGAAGCCCAGCAATCATGGACTCTACTTCTCCAGCAATTTGTTTTTTTGATGTCATCGCATAGCCCGTGAGCAAGGCCGTTTGCGCAAAAATCACAATTGCAATCCAGTCAGGATTGCGAGTCGGAACAAGTAACGAGCCAGAACACACCAGCAACAGAACTACAAGTTGAGAGGCACGGGCCCGAAAGAAGGCTCCGAACCCAACGTAAAGAATCGGCGTCAAAAGGCTTACAGTCACACCAAGTGCAGTGAAAATCGCAACCGGAGACGGTGCTGTAATCAAGAGAGCCTGCGGAAGTGAGCTCGAAATATATCCTTGAAAATTCGCATAGAGCATTGCGCCTAGCTGCGAAAAGAGAACGGGAGTAGCTGCCGCTGCAAGCCCTAGAAAAGTTCGAGCACTTTTAGCTTCTTTCATCTTTGTCCCAGAAATGAGTCCAAACGCCGCCAATACAAGTGTCAAAAGACCGAATGAAAGAAATCGTTCAAATGATGAAATTGCGCTGAGCCCCTGTAGCATAAACACCAATGCGGAGGCGATGACTGAAACACTTCCGATCCAACGTAGAGCCGTGGCAAGTCTTTGATCTTTTGTTACATTTAAGCTTTCCATATATTTCTCCTTTAACTAAAGTTACTTATTTTCTTTAACAAGTTCTTGGAGGAGGCTCTCGAGATCTTGACGCTCCTCTTGATTTTGAAATTCAGATTCAAGAGCATCAACGGATTCGGAACATGAATTGGTCTCAACCTCCGACCGCATCACCTTTCGTTCCCA
>JAYUEB010000017.1:0-8173 GCA_043739525.1 Bdellovibrionales bacterium | reverse complement strand
CCACCACAAATATTTGATCTCTATTCAGATCAGAAAAAACTTCAAGACTCGCTTTCACAAGTTGCGCGTCAGTCTCAATTACGACAATTTTTTTATTTGGATTCATTTTCTGCAAAACCAAACAGTGATACACACTCCCAAGACCTAGCAAGAAAATGACATTGTAGCTCTCTATTCGACTTGCGACGCCGCTATACCAAGTTTGAGCCTCGCTTAAGGGATCATACGACGAGTTAAGAAGACGGCCCTCGCTTTTCATAATTGGAAGACCTGTTTTAGACGTTTGAATTTCAATCATGGTCGTCGCGCCTCAGAGATCTTCGCTGCACGAATTGCTTTAGCCAATTGCTGTGCACCGGGGATATCCGCGTCAAGAGCCAATACTCTTTGCATTTCAATTTGGGCATCGTCTAGGCGATTCAAATGCGCGAATATTTTAGCTAGAGTGAAGCTCATCTCAGTGTCTTCACTCTCTAGACTGAGATATTCCTGAAGTCGCTCAATAACTTGACCAAACTTAAAGTCGCAGACTCCCCATTCAATCAAAAGCTTTAAAGCTGTCCGATTTTTAGAATTGATATCAAGAGCGCGTTCAATGTTTGCATGAGAAAGCTCAAAATCTCCCATGTGACGATGAACTAAAGAAAGTCCAACCCAAGCCTTATCATTATCATCATTTTTTTGAATAGCTTCACGAAAGTAACTTAAAGCTTTTTCTAAATTCTCTCGCTGAATTTCAAGTGTTCCGTAGTTTACAAGCAAGGTGTCCGAATCAGAGTCGATCGAGTATGCCTTGTTATAGTATTCTTCGGCGGTTTCAAAATCGCGACTACGAACAAAAATATTGCCCAGGTTCTTGTAAACATTAAATAGCGCGGCCATAGAGACATTTACATCCATCAAAGCCGTTTGATAGTATTTCATAGCCTCTTGATCGCGTTCCATTATGTAAAAAACATCAGCTAGCAAAATATAATTTTCGCTGGTCGCCTCGGACTTAACCAAAATCGAAAAGCATTTTAAGGCGTGATCAAGTCTTCCAAGTTCACGATGACAAACCCCAATTCTACGAATTGCCGGTGCAAAATATGGCGACCGAGACAACACACTTCTTAGAAGTGAAATCGCTAATTGATACTCCTTGTGGGACATGAGTGTTCTAGCATTGTCCATGAGAGTTGCGTCCGACTCTTTGATGCGTTCGCGACTTTTACTTTTAATATCCTCGAAAGCTTCCGTCGTAGACGGTATAGCGGCGATATTAGAAAAATACTCAGGAGTTTGTGATATGAGTTCCGACATTTTGCCCTCTCTTCGTCCAGCGTGGATCGAACTTGATAGTTTACAAGAGAGCAAGTGAGGTGCCACCTTCAGAAAGGCGGCTCAAATGATTTAGAGATTTTTTTTCGCCAGAGATTTGACCTTACACATACCGGCACGTCAAATCGTTGACTCAAATTATGTAACTAGGCTTCTTCGTCTAGCTGAAGATGTTGATTGCCGCTGTGATATGCGCCAACAACTTTTTTAGCATGTTTAGTACTTCGAAGCTCAGTTATGGTACTCGACTTTTCTTTCTCGACTGATGAAAGGATATGAAGGTCCTGTGCCAAAATGGCTTTCACCCATTGAGTTTTTTCTTTTAACAATAGTTCGATCTCGACCTTGTCGTTGTGAGCATACTCTTGAGACTCATTTGGTCCACGATTTTCAACATCGATGCGGCTGTCAATGTCTCGGATGAGTTCAAGCAAAGAATCTCGCGTTTGATAAAAGCTCTCTAGCCCGTCAAAATTGCGATTTGCAAAGTTCGTCATCTCAGACTCGTTGATCTCGTAAAATCTTTCGAGATAATTATTTTTATCTTTCAACAACTTAATGATTCTTTGCATGCGCCCTCCAATGGCTGTTAATTTATCTCGATTTATCTGTACCGGTTTTTTCTAGATTTGTTTTAGTTTGCTCTTGCTTCTTGATCTGTTCTACTGCGGCCTTCCAGCCTTCATAAAGGGTCTCAAGAATTTTAAGAACATTTTTCAAATTGTCTGCATTGTTATTTATGTTTGCTTGAGTGAGTTGTTCGGTCATATACATGTAAAGTTGCTCAAGATTTTTAGAAATCTCACCGCCAATTTTATGATCGAGAGTATTATTGAGCTCCATAATCACGTCGTAAGCACGTCCGATATTAGTGCCTTTGTCGGCGATCTGTTTTTGCTCAATTGCCGTGATTGCTTGTTTAACAAAACGAATAGCACCTTCGTACATCATCAAGAGCAATTTTTCGCGACTCGCACTTTGAACAGACGTCGCTTTATATTTTTGAAACGCATTTTTCATATTTTAGAAGGCCTCCCGTGAGCACTTAATAGCTTTTCGGAACTTTTTTCTCTTCGTATAAACCCTAAATCAACAAACATTTAATTCTAGCCCTGGTTCAATTGAGGTCCCGCGAATCCGCCACCACCGAGAGCCGAGACCTGTGCTCCTTGAGCCTTAAGTCTTGACATGGTTTCTTCTAGCCGCGAGAACTTCTCTCTGAGTTGCTCTTCTTTTTTACCTAACTGTTTTTCCTTTTGCTCAATCCGCTGATCAAAGTCGGTAATCTTGTCCTGAAGGCCCTTTTTTCGATTCGCAATTGGCCCAAAAGACGAGTTCAAAAGATTTCCGATCTCGCGCTTAAGAGAAGGTACAAATCCCGTATTGAATCCGTCTCCCACTAAAAAGCCATGGACCGCATCGGGAGCCGTGCCGAGAGTTGTTTCAAATTTCTTTTGATCTAGCTCGAGAGTTCCATTGCGTGTAAATCGAATCCCGATCTCACTCAATGTCTTAATCGGACTCTTCACTCCGTACTGAGGATTTTGAATCAATTGTCGCAATCGATTTTCAACCGTACGAAGAAGACCATCTCCCCCAAGAGTTTGAGAGGTATCAGTAGTTTTATCTAATTTATTTTGAGCTTGGATAAATTGCAAAACCGCGTTGGTCGCATCAACAAAACCCTTCACCTTTCCAGAAATGACTTCGTGATCTTCTTTAACAGAAAGTGTGACGGGATTTCCAGGAGAAGCTTTTTTAAGCTCGAGATTAATTCCCGGGATAAGATCTTTCAAATTATTATCCGAAATTTCAAAATCGAAACCATCGACTTTTACCGTTCCGTTTTTCGCCTCTTTTTTCGATTCAAAGTATAAATCTTGATCTCCATCTAGAAAATAGAGTGTTGGGTAATCAATTCCCTTTTCAGCACCAACGCCTTCGGTTGAAATCACAAGCTTGAAGGGATTGTCCGTATCCTTGCGATCGTTAATGACCGCAGCTCGTACTCCGACATTTGATTGATTAATTGCTTTTGCAGCACCTTCAAGTGTGTTGTTAGAAGCCGTAATATAAACACTTTTATCCCCATCAGGAGTTTTGAAGCGAAAGTATCCAACACCTAACTGAGTTTGATCTTTATCCGGAAATCCATTTGTAATTGCGGCGGCTTTTTCTGCCAAATTTTCAACTTCGACTGTCCACGTGCCATTTGCAGCAATAGAAGGATCGACAGTTCCGTTAATCACATTCGGATCACTGGAATTTAATTTAATGTCCGTGAACCCCTTTGAGTTTGCGAGTTCGCCGATCTTTCCTTGAATGTCGTTAATTTTTGTTTCGATTTCGGTCACAAGCTTCATGCGACTTTCAGATTTACCTTTTTGAGTCTGCATATTCTTAATAGGAATCTTTTCGGCTTCGATCAATTGATCGACCAAATTTGGTGGCAATCCAGTATTTATTCCGCCGAATGTAATCGCAGGCACCAGAGTCCTCCTGACAAAAGGTGTTTGCTTGTTCTATCATTCTCACAGAGAAATAGTGAAAGTTGTGAGCCAATAAAATGGCCTTGAGCCTTTGGCCAGTGTCAAAATATAGCTGCTTGATTTGTTTATGGCTTACATAGCCTTATTGAGAAGATGGCCAGACTTTTTCTGACGATTTTGAGTCAAAGCGCTGAGCTCTGCTTCGGGAATCCGTCTGACTACTTTGCCTAGCTGGTCCTCGATATAGACAACGCTCACTCCGTCTAAAGTCACAAGGCGTACTTTTAAGTTATTAAGCTTAACGCCATCCAGGCCTTCAAGATAAATAACCGCCTCTTTAAGCTCTTCAGGACTTAAGTTGCGCTTGGCTTTTTGTTCTTCTTTTTGCGATTGGCCATTGCCATCGCGATCGCCCGTTTCAGCTGTGACTGTACGTTTATCGACCTTTGGAGTCGCTTGTACGTTGAAGGGCCATGAACTTCTTAAAACCGATTTGATATCCATACAAAGCTCTATCGGTCGAGAGAAGAAGAAAACTTTAACTAGCGTCTCATTTCTAGATGTTGGACCCGTTCCACCTTTCACAGATGAATTCCTTCTCGGGCAGCCGCAGCCGCCCCCGCTCCCGTTGGCCGATACGGTTTCAGATCTCAGTAAAAAAATTTCAGGGTCAGGCAAACTGTGGTCTGTTGCCCGCAACTGAAACTGGCAACCGCCGCGGACGCGGCTGCCAGAAATCAAAAGCTTATGTGGCCTTTGTGAGTTTGTAAATCATCGCACCCAACTGATCAGCCATTGCATAGCTCTCATCTTGCTCGAGTATTGTAAGCAATGCTTGCACTTCTTTTAGTGATGCATATGAAATTGCATAAAATTTGGCTCTGTCTCTTGGTGTTGGCCTTGCTGAGCCTTCACTTAAGTTCAAGACCACACTCAGGCTTGCTCTTTCGAGTTGATCTTTTAAAAATGCTTTTGCCTTTATCTGCTCACAGTTTTTGTAAAGCTCTAGAGCCAATTGGTAACTTCTGAAGTTTGGTAGCATACATGAGTCCTTTCGTTCGCGAATTTCGGAATTGAAAAAACGCGGTTCTTAGTCGCAAACGAAACCGCGTTTTTTCAATTCCGAAATTCGCGAACGAAAGGGATTAACATGTTAACCAACTTCAGAAGTTACCAATTGGCTTTAAAGCGTTATAAACAATGCCGAGCTAAAAAATTGCCAAGATTTTTAAAGGATCAGCTCGACAGATCGGCAGGCAGTGTCGTGCTCAATCTGAGTGAAGGTTCAGCTAGAGTATCAAAAAAAGAAAGAGCAAGATTTAATGTAATTGCGTTTGTCTCTCAAAGAGAGGTGCAGGCATTGATAGACATGGAAGAAAGTTTGGGTGATCTTGGCCCAGCAGCTGATGTGCTAGGAGCTCATCTTTACAAACTTACAAACTAAATTTCCTATTCGAGGCTTTACATCTTTACCGCTGTAAAACTTCTTTTTCAACCCAGGGTTCAGGGTCAGGCAAACTGAGATCTGATACCCGCAACTGAGACCGTTAACCGCTGCGGCCGCGGCTGCCCGCTCTTCTCTTCCCCTGTATCCAGAGTACCTTCCAGAGAGCACATGCTCTCTGGGTAGGTTTGGTACAAGAGAAAAAGCTTAGAGGCACTCTTTCCCTCGCAGATATTCCTTGAAAAATACCTGCAATTTATTTTTATAAAATCCTACTTACTTAAAACTTAAAATAATTAAGCTAACAATTTAAGAGCGAGTTGCGGTTGTTGATTTGCTTGCGCAATTACTGAGGTTGAAGCACTCATTAAAATGTTATTTTTCGTTAACTCAGCACTTGATGCTGCGATATCAGTATCACGAATACGTGAGTTCGCTGCAGACAAGTTTTCCATCGCGACACCCAAGTTGTCGGCCGTTGAGTTCAAACGATTCTGTACGGCTCCTAAGTTTGCGCGGTATCCGTTTACTTGAGTTTGCGCTTTATCGAGTGTGTCTAATGCTTCGCGAGCATTATTTTTATCAGCGAAATCTAGACCATCTATTCCGAGATTCGATGAGGATGCGTCTGTTTCTGAAGCGTTAAATTTAATTCTATCGTTAAATTCATCGTTATGAATATCAATTTGGAAAGAAAACTCGCCGCCCGTTCCATCAAGTAATTGAGTCTTACCAAAGCGAGTTGTTTTTGCGATACGATCAGCTTCTGTTTTTAATTGTTGAACCTCTTTGTTCACAAAGCCACGCTCTGTATCCCCGATATTATCTGAGGCTGCTTGAACGCCTAATTCTCTTAAGCGAGTCATGATATTTGAGATTTCATTTAATCCACCCTCTGCAACTTGCACCATCGATATACCATCATTGGCGTTTCGTTGAGCTTGAGTGTAACCGCGAATGTGCGATTTCATGTTTTCGCTGATTGCGAGTCCTGCAGCATCATCAGCAGACTTTGTGATTCGACTACCTGAAGACAACTGGGCGAAACTCTTTTGAATTTCACGTTGTGTTCCGACAAGCGAACGTTGTGCGTTGATAGACGCGATATTTGTACTTACTCTTAGTCCCATATGGAACTCCTCTAATTGTTTTGCGAAAAATCCTATCTCGCCCTTCAAAAAACTTTACCTACAAAGTCTTAAGAAGAGAGCGCCTTCCATTTTTTTGGTTGGTTGGCGCCTTTTGGTTGAACACGTTTGGTGAGTCGCCGTTCATTCTTTTTGTCCTGGACCTTCATCGAGTTACAATCAAGCAGTCACACTTTTTTGCACTCTCAGGTACAAGACTCAAAGTCTGTCTTGCTGTCACAACATACCTTTCGGCTAGGTCTGGGAAGGCTTTAGTCTGGTCCAGTGAAACTAGACCAATGTCAGATACAAACTAGACCAAAGTTTTGCTTTTCAGTCCGAAGGTCGAGGATTTTCAAGTCTAAGGTCTAGGATTTTTACGCGAGCCTCACCAGACGAGGCTATGGTCTACGGACTAAGACATAGTCTGTGGACTATGGGCTCGTCCTGTAAGCCTTTTATTCAGGACTAAGATCAGGCGATCAACCAATATATAGATAATAAAAGTTGGAAAGAGCAAAATAAGTCGCCCCTGGTAACGATCATTCGGCTCAGTGAGGACTCCACAAATAAAAGCGTTCGATATTAAAAAGCCAATCACTAAAGTAAAAAAGCGCTTTTGAATTTGCGAAAGTTTTCTATAAAAAATTGTAAAACTTAAAATCGATAAAATAATATTAATAAAATAAAACTGCGACAGTGCCTCCTGAAGAAATGTTTGAATCGATTTATCAACATTTCTAAAAAACTGACGCGTAAACATTTTTGATTCAAAGTTATTAAACTCCTCAAGATTCTCCTTCAAAACTGGATCATCTATCGTGTTTTCTGGAGGGCGCGAAAATAGAATAAGCTGTCGGCCCCAATTCACCGCACTCTTAGTCACAAATGTGAGCATGAGTTTGGGATCTTCTAGAATTCCCCAACACACCTTTTGAAGCTCTTCTTCAAACTCTTTTTGATTCGCTCCAATGACACTTTTACTCGACCAGTTCCACGGATCAAATCCTTCACCCACCACTCTGCACAATTTTAGCTCGTCCGTGCGACACTTTTTCGCTAAGTAAACCTGACTCACATTGAGCGCGGTAAAACGAGAAAATAGAAAGAAGTAAGCCGATTTCGTAACCGTAAAATTTTGCCACGCCATAAAGTGCAGGAGCGGAAGAACTAAAAGCGGAATAAACAATAGTGCAGCGAACTTTCTCTTAGACTTTATGAAAAAGGCCACCAGCATGACTACCAATGAAAGAATGAGATTTGAATAATGAGCGACACTTGCAATGACAAATGCGCAAGCAAAGAAAATCTTCCATCCGCTTCTGCTCGTGGAGTAAATGAAATTAAAAAGCGCCAAGACTTGTATCGCGATAAATATATCCGTGAGCACCAAGTTTGAATAAATAGCGAGAGGAGTAAAAATCATCGCAAGAAATATGGCAAAATAATGCCCCTCTAGAGAGAGCTTCAATGTTTCAGCTGTTTTATAAATCAGCACATTCAAACAACCACTCTGGAAAATAACCATCAAGAAGACAGAATGAAAAGCACCGAGCATGAGCGAATAGGTTAATGGTCTAAACAAATAGCCAGCAGATGAAAATAGGTGATTAGCATAGAAAAGAAAAAAACCAGTGTCGTAGTAAACAAACGGAAAGCCATTCAACAAGGTTGGCGCTAAGAGCAAAAAGAAAGACAATAAAAAACCAATCCGTGTCATGTCTCTATTGGATCACTAATTAAAAAAAGGTACCAGTTTCCTTTTCACGGACGCCTTGCGTCCGCAAAAAGGA
>JAYUEB010000016.1:0-2719 GCA_043739525.1 Bdellovibrionales bacterium | reverse complement strand
AGCACGCGGGGTTTACTTTGGAGGAATGATTGGAATTTCAAAAGTTCACGCCATTACTGTTGATACCTCTCCTTCGCACTATGGAGTTTTGGCCGGTTACGATAAAATGTTGGGCGAAATGTTCTCAGTTGGAGGTGAGTTCTCTTATATTTCGATTGGCGGCTCGTCGACGACCTATAATGGAGCTTCAAAGGATGTGAATAGCTTTAATACCCTCAATTTCTCAGTGGGTGTTAAATTCTGGTTTTAAGGCACTAGCTAATAAAACCAACAAAAAGCTTTCGAATTCATTGACATTTAACGTTGCGGCGTGGCACTTAGATCAGCTCACAAGTGTCGCGCGTAAAATTTTTATGAGCGCATGACCATTTTTTGGAGGCTTCGATGTACGCAATTATCCGCACTGGCGGTAAACAATATAAGGTTCAACCTGGCGACACAGTTCGTGTTGAAAAATTACAGAAAAACCTTGGCGATAAATTTGATATCACAGAAGTTTTATTTGTTGGTGGCGAAAAAAGTTTCATCGGCGCTCCACTTGTGCAAAATGCAAAAGTGAGTGTTGTGGTCACTCAGCAAGCGAAAGCTCCAAAAATCATCGTCTTCAAAAAGAAAAGACGTCAGGGCTATCGTCGTATGCAAGGTCACAGACAATTATTTACTGAGTTGTTTATCGCTTCAATAACTTCTCCCGAGGGAACGAAATTAGAGACCGATAAAAATGCAGTAGTTTTTGATCCAGCAAAAAAACCAGAGCGTATGGCGATGATGGCTGCCAAAGCGAAAGCTGCCGGCAACCCAAAATCAGCTAAAAAAGCGGCGGCAGCAAGGCCAGCGGTTAAAAAAGTTGCTAAGAAAAAAGCTGGTAAAAAAGCTTCTTCTTCAAAAGCAAAAGGTGCAAAAAAAGTAGCTAAAAAAGCTGCAAAAAAAACATCAGCGAAAAAAGCTTAAGTTTTAAGGGAGTGAATTATGGCAAGTAAAAAGGCGGCGGGAAGTTCCCGCAACGGACGTGATAGTGCTGGTCGTAGACTTGGAGTGAAACGCTTCGGCGGCGAACTCGTAAAACCAGGAACAATCATCGTTCGCCAACGAGGAACAAAATTTCATCTTGGTAACAACGTGAAAATGGGTCGTGACTTCACTATCTACGCGATCGTGGATGGGCATGTTAAATTTGAACGAGTTGATAAATTAAGAACAAAGATTAGCGTTTACCCAGCGACAGCTGCTTAAAAGACTCAACAGGTTTTCATCACATCTCGGGCTGTCAAAATAGACAGTCCGTAGTTGCTCCCTCCGGTAGTTCATCTTGTTTACGTCACGTCTGATCCAATTCTATTTATAATCGCTGATTAATATTCTCAGACGCTCAAGCGGGTATTTGATTTGGATGAGACAAGGACTTTCTAATGAAATTTGTAGATGAAGTAAGTATCACGGTAAATTCGGGCAAAGGCGGTCCCGGAAGCGTCAGCTTTTTGCGAGCTTCGGGAACTCCACGTGGCGGTCCAGATGGTGGCGACGGCGGACGCGGTGGCCATGTTATTTTAAAAGTAAATCCACAGCTCAATACGCTTCTCAATTTTCGCTTTAAGAAAAAATTCTCGGCTCAAGATGGTTTGAGCGGCGAACACAAATTGATGACCGGTAAAGATGGTGACGATTTGATTTTAGAAGTTCCTCCAGGAACAGTGGTGCGCGATCATCAACACAATATTCTTTTTGATTTAAACGAAGCCGGCGAAAGCATTTTTTTAAAAGGCGGACGTGGCGGCAAAGGAAATCACTTCTTCAGAACCAGCACCAACCAGGCCCCAGAGCATGCTCAGCCCGGTGAAGATGGTGATACTCGAGATATCGTTTTAGAATTAAAACTCATCGCAGATATCGGCGTGATCGGTTATCCCAATGCAGGTAAATCTACTTTGATTTCTCGAATCTCAGCGGCACGTCCAAAAATTGCGGATTATCCATTTACAACATTGAGCCCAAACTTGGGTGTGGTTCGAGTCGATCAAGATCGCACAATGGTGGTTGCTGACATTCCCGGATTAGTGCCCGGTGCACATCTTGGTGTCGGACTGGGTACTCAGTTTTTGAGACATATTGAAAGAACCAATCACTTTGTGCATTTGATAGATGCTAGTGGGCTTTCTGGCCGTGATGCTATTCAAGACTACAAAGATATTAATCACGAGTTACGTGAGTACGATAAACGCAAAGTAGACCTCGAAGGCTTTCGGCCTTTGAGTGATCGTGAGCAGATCGTGGTATGCAACAAAATTGATACGATTTCAGAAGAGCAAAAGCGCGAACTCGCAGGGCGATTTGAAAAAGAACGTGTGAAGGTTTGGTTCATTTCGGCGGTTAGCGGTCAAGGCGTTCAAGAATTGCTTTTTGAATTAGGGAGAAAAGTTCTTGAAAACAAAAATTGAGTCACACGAGAAAGTCGCGCTCTTTGGCGGCAGCTTCAATCCATTTCACGTAGGTCACATCAACGCCATTCAGTCGTTACAGAAGGCGCTCGATTTCGATCGCATTGTGATTTTGCCATCAGCTCAAAATCCTCTTAAGGATGTTGTCGATGGCCCAACGGGAGCCGAGCGCCTTGAGATGGTTCGACTGGGACTTAAGGATCTTTAGTTTGTTGAAATTGACGAGCAAGAATTAAATCGTGGCGGCAAGAGCTACAGTGTTGAGACGGTTGAATATTATAGTA
>JAYUEB010000015.1:0-2720 GCA_043739525.1 Bdellovibrionales bacterium | reverse complement strand
GCATAAACGGCGCCAGCAAGACAACCGCGACCAACTTCATCAACGCCAATGACCGGTTGAATAGGCAACTGGAAATGATCGACCATTTCCAGTTCAGTTAATTTTTTCAATTTTTATTTAAGCCTTAGCTACTTTTTTTGCTTTAGGAGCTTTAGGCTCTTTCGGAGCCTTAGGAGCTTTAGGTTCTTTTGGAGCCGCAGCGTCAGCAGCTACAGCCGCCTCGTCTTTATCAGCAGAATATAATTCTGATTCGATTGCAGCAGCTTTACCACGAAGATTTCTCAAGTAATAAAGTTTTGAACGACGTACCTTACCTTTTGAGACAAGTTCAACGCGATCTAAATTTGGGCTCATGAATGGGAAAGTTCTTTCAACGCCAACGCCAGAAGAAACTTTTCGAACTGTAAAAGATCGAGTTTGGCCTTTGCCTTGAATTTTAATACAAACGCCTCTGTAAAGCTGAACGCGTTCTTTCTCGCCTTCTTTAACCTTTACATAAACGCCAACAGTATCACCTGAAGAAAAGTCCGCAATGTTACGAGCTTTTGCTTTTTCGCCGTGGTTTCTCTCGTTGATCATTTTTGCTACTTTTTGAACTACATCCGTCATTGCCGAACTCCCTTTAATCTCATTTGAACGAAAACAACTATCATGACGGCCTGAGCCGGTCAAGACAGATACTCACCGCCGACCTAACAGAAAGATGCCTATAATCGAGAGGAGGCGCCCCTTTCAGTGGCTCAAGCAAATAATCGCAAGATTTGAGCAATTCCTCGGTCATACCAAAGCCAGTTCCGAAGATCAAAAAGACCTTCTCATCGGACTCATGGAGCTTCTTCTTAAGCTCATCAAAGCCTAAACGAGGGATGCCAAGCTCTCTAGCGGAGGTCCCAACGAGCAGGGTCTTGCCCACTCCCCAGTCTTCTATAGCTGCCTTCACGCTATCTGCCGTATGCACCATCGTAAGCGCAGTCTTTCTCATCGGATTAAGCCTTGAGCCCTCCCCGGTTCGCCAATGGTCAAGCATACGCCAGACAAACATTTGCTGTTCTTTCATAGGATGAATCACGTAATAACGATCAACCCCATAGACCCGGCAGACCCTGGCAATATCGTGAATATCAAGATTGGTAATATTGGTTGCGACCACATTCTTAGCGCTATCCAAAACGGGATGATGAATCAGGCCTACTGCCAATTTCATAGAGATTTCTTTCGCGCAAGGGACTCATTCAAAACCACTAAAACTTGCTGGGTCAGACCACAAACTTGCTTTTCGGCATCTCGCATTTTTTCAAAAAAAACACGTGCGCTCTCAAGCGTTTTCAAACTTAAATCTTTTTTCAAAAATAAGTCAGGACGATTTTGAATCGTAGAAAGAATGGCCAGATTTTCTCTCCACTCCTTCGTTTTTTTATGATCACCACTTAAAAGCACTGCCGGAATATCAATGCCACCCCAATCACGGGCTCTCGTAAAAGCAGGTGCCTCTAAAAGTCCCTGAGCAAAACTGTCCTGGTCTGCAGATTGAAAATTTCCGAGAACACCAGGTAAATGTCTAGCTACCGAATCAATCATCACAAGTGCCGCGAGTTCCCCACCTGATAAAATATAATCACCAATTGAGACTTCACGAACTTTGTTTTTAACCAAAACTCTTTGATCCACTCCGCCGTATCTGCCGCAAATCAAAGTCAGTGTTTTTTTCTGCGAGAGCTCTCGTGCCATTTTGTCATTGAAGACCTCTCCTCGAGCAGAGAGATAAATTAATTCTCCTCGATCCTCAAAGTGCGCAATCGATCGCTCCAAAGGTTCCGCCATCATGATCATACCATCACCACCACCGAAAGGCCGATCGTCGACTGTGTGATGGGCATCTTCCGAAAATTTTCGAGGGTTGAGGCATTCGATTGAAATAATTTTGTTGTCGATGCTCGTGGAGACAACACCTTCTTTAAGGCCTGATAAGATCATCTCTGGAAAAAGAGTAATGACCTGAAAGTTCACTTATCTTGTCCGCAGAGCTCAAGAAGTCCTTCAGGTATTTTCATTTTAATTTTTTTGGCGTCATAGTCGATTTCATCAATGTAAGCTTCGACAAATGGAATTTCGAAAAAGCGCGTGAGCGATTCAACGACCAAAAGATCTTGTTCGTTATTTGACGAAAAAGATTGAATTTGGCCAATGAGATTTTCGCTATCAAAAACCTCAAAACCCAAAATTTCGATCAGGTAAGGAGTCTCACCTTTTTTAGAAACTAAAAGGCTTTTAGGGATCTCAAAGCCAAAACCCTTTAAAGTTTCAGCCTGAGTGCGATCTTTGATTTCCAAAGTGCTCACAATTAATCCATCTTTATGTGGCTTAGCAGACTTCAGACTAAATTTGAGGGTCTCAATTTGCCCAGTGGCAGATTCGCGAGTGAGATGAAATTCTTTAAGGCGTTTATTCCAAGTAGCTTCTTTGGCAAAAAGATAAATATAGAGCTCACCTTTTAATCCGTGAGCATCCTTCACTTTTCCAACTTTTAGATATTCCACTGTATAAACTTTTAGGATTGTCTTTAAAAGACTATTCGACGATTTCTAAAACGCTGCGCTTTTGCAATTTCGTGCTAGCAGCGTTTAGAATAGTTCGCATTGAGCGGGCTGTACGTCCCTGTTTACCGATCACTTTACCAAGATCTTCTTTCGCAACCTTAAGTTCAACAACCATGGTTTGTT
>JAYUEB010000014.1:0-8187 GCA_043739525.1 Bdellovibrionales bacterium | reverse complement strand
TTCAATTTTTTCTCAAAAAATATTCGAATTTTTTAGGCTAAAAAATTTTCATCAAAAAAATCTAGATGACGCGACTCTGATGAAATATCCGGGCTAGGCTACAGTGAGGATCAAGCGCAGCGGCGGATTCAGGCCTTGCGTGTACTTAAGGATCTTCCTGAGATTGAAGAGAAGATAAATAGTGGGGCACTGTCTCTTAGTCACCTCGGGACGGCTCAATCCTTATTTATGAGAGAGCCAAATCTTTCAAAGAATAAAAAGCTCGAAGTCTTAAAGAGCTTTGAGCATAAGACGAAACGTGAAGTTGAGAAGATTGCTGCGCAGATTTCTCCTCTTAAGTTTAGCCAGTCAGATCGAGTAAAGTATGTGTCTGAAAACGAAGTTGAAATTAGATTTATAGTAAATGAGGCTTTTCTTAAGAAGCTAGATAAACGGCGAGGTCTTTTAGCTCATAAGAAACCAAACATTAAAATGGCAGAATTGTTCGATATGGTTTGCGATTTGGGTATTGAGAAGTGGGATAAGTCAGATGATCAAGCTTCCGCGCCGGCGCGGGTCACTCTGCGTCAATCTAAAGCTGCTAAAGAGCGCTTTATCCATAAGAGAGATGGGGGAAAATGTAGGATATGCGGATCCCAATATGCTCTTGAAATTGATCATATCTTACCTAAATCGATGGGCGGGGAGGATAATATTGAAAATTTGCGGCTTTTGTGTCGACTCTGCAATCAACGAGAAGCGATTAGAATCTTGGGACTCAAGAAAATGGATCCCTATATTAATGGAAACCAAACTCCACCCGTTTGATTTATGCAATCAGACGGGTAGAAGAAAATAAATTAATGTAGAAGCATGCAACTAGGAGTTGTCAGATCAAACTCACGATCAGCGTTCACACAAGTTGTTATCCAATATGTTTGCTGCCCATATGAAACGCCTTTTGTTGCAGTCACTTTACCGTTTGAATCTACTTCGCAAGGATTATTCATCGTGCAAGATTCACCATTGTCGTTACCTGTATTGTTAATGCCAATGACATTTCGAGTTCCAACTTCAACAATTGGAGATCCTGAAGTTCCACCGATAGTTTCGCATCCTGGACGAGAGTATCTGATAGAGTCAGAAAAACTCCACTGATCTTCGTTGAGTTGATTGACAAAACTTTCGATTTTACATGTATAGCCTCTTTGCCAATAACCCGAGATAACTTCCATCGGGGTGTTTACTTCAGGGTGCTTCGATGACAAAACCAGGGCATGTCGACCAAGCTGAGACTCAATTGCTTGGTAGGTCTCCCGAACTTTATAAATAGTAATATCTGTTTTAGTCATGGTTGAATAAATAACTTGAACGGCTGTAAGTCTACCAATCTCTTGAGCTTGATTATCAAGAACCGCAAAGCTTCGATCACTTGCTTGTTGATAAACAAATTTCCCTGGATCTGTCATGCCACCTTCATAGCAATGACCATTCGTTAGAACCATGGCTTGGTCTGTTGGTAGTGAAGACTCAAATTTTACGATTGAACCTGAACAATCATCAAGCGCAACGATTCCGTCAAAATTATAGTCTTGAGTAAATGACTTAGGTAAATGACTAGGTGTCATTGGACCTTTTGGCATGGGAAACGCAAATGCATGAGTCGAAACCAATAGAATTCCGAACATTAAAAATTTTCCGAACATATATCCTCCTTGTTATGTTTTTGAAAATTAATGAAAAAGCTTACAGCTAGGAAGTTTGAGATCAAACTCGCGAGCCTCATTTATGCAAGTGTAAATCTGGTAGGTCTCTTGCCCATAGGCGAGACCTTTTTCATATTTTACATTGCCTGACGAATCAACTTCACATGGGTTGTTCATAGTACAGCTTCGACCGTTTTCGTTAACTGTGTTATTGATTCCAACAACATTACGAGTTCCCTTTTCGATAACCGGAGAACCTGAGGTTCCACCAATTACTTCGCAACCTGGACGCGAATATCGAATCGAATCAGAAAAACTCCAGTCGGCCTCCTTAAGTTGGTCCACAAAGGTCTCGATTTGGCAGGAAAAACCACGCTGCCAATAACCCGAGATCACCTCAATGGAAGTCCCTGCGACAGGATGTTTCGAAGACAAAATAAGTGGGTGAGTGCCCGTTGCTTCTTGAATCTGTTGATAGGTTTCTTGAAGTTTATAGATCGTGATATCCGTTCCTGTCATAGTCGAGTAAAGGATTTCGATCGCATGCACTTGTCCGATCGTATTAGATTGGTCATCCAACAAATCAAAGGACCTTTCAGTTTGCTGGTGAGAAACAAAATGATTGGGCTCTGGCATTCCATCTTCAAGGCAATGGCCATTTGTCAGGATCATAGCATTGTCGGTTAAAGGTGCTCCCTCTAACTGAATCAGTGAACCCGAACAATTCGAAAGTCCAACAATTCCATCGTAGTGATAGTTTGTGTCCTTAAATTCTTGAGTCGTGATCTTTTTGGTATTTGGCATCGGAAAAGCGAGCGCATTTGAGCTGATAACACAGAAACTGAAACCTATTGCTAGGTTCGAAATCTTTCGAAACATAAATCCCTCCATAGAATTTGTTACAAAAAGCATTGCGCGACCTAAGGCCGCTTGCAAGCGGGTATCTTTGGCCAACACGTGGTGTTGAAAAAAGCCCTTAAGTAATATTAGGTATTTTGGGCATTGCGATCAGCGAACAAGTTAACCGATAAGTTATATTATGTTACGTTTAGTTTGTAGCACTATTTCTACTAAAAGTCTTTCCAGTTATTTTATTGTACAAGCTTACGTACATTCTAAAGAATGAAGATACCAAAGACTCACACAACTTCAGAAATGAAAGAACATCTTCAAAGGATCAATGCTACTCGTTGCCCTTGGTGGGGATTTCTCTAAAGTGAAATGCTCTCAATTTGGCGAGCTTGAGTTTCTGATTCCGTTGGGCGTGCCATTTGATGAAGTTTTTTTGGCAAACTATCACTGTGACAAATGTGACGACGCCAATCTCCCCATCAAGTGGGAGTCAATGGCCCAGCTTTGAATACGAAGCAAGGTGAATTTCTTGAAAAAATTGACCGCAAATGGATTTCTGAATAGAAGTCGCTTATTTTCGAACGCTCCAAATGAGACCTTGCCTCCCGCAAAGCGCTTCAAATTGAATCAACTTTTGAAAAGATTCTCAATTTAGCTAATCGCTGACTGACCAAAAGTCTGGTAATCTTATAAGAGTTCGACACTTTCTTTTAAACTCTAACCCACGAGGTATGTATGTTGAAAGCGATGATTGTGATTTTGGCGATGTTTGGTTCAGTATCTGCGCAAGCTACTTCAGGTGGCGTCAATCCTATGCACGGAGCAGTTCAAGATCATAAGGCCGTTGGACCGACAATAGTTAATCGTTCTTCTGCTATTCAAGATCATAAGGCCGTTGGACCGACAATAATTAATAGTTCTTCTGCTATTCAAGATCATAAAGCCGTCGGCATAGATAGCCAGATTGAAGCTACGCAACTCTTAGATTTGAACGAAGGCTTCTAGACGTCATTCTCGCTCACGTTAGTTAGTTAAACTAAATCCTATTTATTAAAGCGATAGCTCGTAATGGCTGTCGTTTTTTAATTTCATAGCATGATCAATTGATAAAATAACCTGGGTCTATCCACCCAAACCAATATCACCTTGGTTAATCCCCATAGAGCCTTTCAAAAAAAATAATTGCCCGATTGTAAAATAGTGGAGCTCAGGATTGAGGCGACTTTCGATCAGTTCTTTTCGCCCATAGGCCAAAGCCAAATTCATGGGCGTTATCCTGCAGAAAGGAACAAATAAGAAAATAATGTACCTCATCTGAGACTTAGACGAGAATAAATTCGAAGTAGAAATTCAAATTTTATCAAAAAAAAGACCAAAATAAATGACCTATCTTTGGTGTTCTCAGGATGAACAAAAAGAACATTTCTTACCAACGAAAACTTCAAGTCTCTTTTTTGCCAATGCCATCTTGGCGGCGGCCGCTACCGCCAACCAAGCTTTTTAGATAAAGCTCATTTAAATTTGAGTATTCATAGGAGAGGCGGAATTTTTGATATCTTGAAGTAAGAGTTCCTGTAACTTTCGAAAAACGGGACCGGGCTTACCGGTTCCGACATTTTGTCCGTTAAAAGTTGCAACAGGCAAGACATCCAAAGTCGTTCCAATAAATGCCATTTCTTGGGCTGTAAAAGCCTCTTGCTGAGAAATATGCTTTTCAATAATCCCCTTCAGCTCCCCTTTTTTAACAAGACCTTGAGCTAGCTCGACAACCCGAGTAAGAGTGATACCGCGAAGAGTATTTTCAAAACTGGGAACCAAGAGCTCGCCCTCACTACTTATAAAAGCACAGTTTTCAGTTGAACCTTCTGTGATAAATCCCTCGGCATCCACGGCAACTGTCAAATCAACTCCAGAATCGACGGCATCTTTCTTCATCAAGACGTTTTGTAAATAGTTGCAGGACTTAATTTGAGAATAAAAGTTTTCCTTAGCTTTGTACTTGCTGATCTTAGAACTTATACCTTGAACATATTTTTCAATCGGATAGTTTTTGTATTTCGTAATAATAATATAAAGTCCAGTTTGAGGACAATCATAAGGATTTTGTGTAAAGCCGCCAGGGCCACGGGTTAAATAAAGACGAATCATGCCTTCATTCGACCCAGCTGCCCGCACCGTCTGCAAAATGATTTCACGAATTTCAGAAAATCCTTTTGTAGGATTTAACTCAATAGCAGCCGAAGATTTTTTGAGTCTTGCTAAGTGTTCATCCAAACCATAGATCCGAGAATTAATAAACTTTATGGCCTCAAAAACTCCATCACCTCGATGAACGACATGATCATCAACAGGTATCATCATCCATTTGGGATCTTTTACGATTCCATCATAATGTGAAGAGTACATAGCAAGATAAGCTGATTTTGGTTTTGATGATAAAATTTGAATCAAATCTTGATCATTTAAAATCTTCAAATAGACCCGACCTTTTGCTTGGTGAAATGTGACGTTCTATGATTCAATTTTAACAGAGTTCACTTCACAAAAGGAATATCAAAAATGGAAATGTGGCACGCCATCATTTTATCAATCATCGAAGGCATTACCGAATTTTTACCAATATCATCCACTGGCCATATGATTATTGGTTCAAGCCTCATGGGCATCAACGACGACGCTTTTGTTAAGAACTTCACTGTCATCGTGCAATTCGGCGCAATTCTTTCTGTTTTAGTTTTGTACTGGCGAAGATTTTTTATCGGCTGGAACAAAGAGAAAATTCAATTCTACCTCAAACTCTTTATCGCGTTTTTGCCAGCAGCCGTAATTGGACTCGCTACCATTCATATTGTTGATCGTCTCCTTGGTTCGGCAATGACTGTAGCCATTTCTTTCATTCTTGGCGGCATCGTATTGATTTTTGCCGACAAATGGTTTGAGCGTACTCAAAATTCTCCTATTACAGTTGATACCATCAGTTTCAAAAACGTCGTCATTATCGGATTTTTCCAATGCTTAGCTCTTTGTCCAGGAGTCTCGAGATCTGGCGCAACTATTTTGGGCGCTCTCACCCAAAAGTTTAATCGCAAACTTGCAACTGAGTTTTCGTTTTTCTTAGCAGTTCCGACTCTCACCGCTGCGACCTTCTACAAAGTCTTTAAGATCTACAAAACAATTGAGCCTCAACAAATTTCAATCTTATTGATTGGTAACGTCATCGCTTTTGTTGTAGCGCTCATCGCCATTAAAGCTTTCATCGGAATCGTCAGTCGAGGTGGCTTTAAATATTTTGGTTACTACCGCATTATTGTTGGGATTATTATCATCGTAATGCTGTACTCCGGCTACCAGATGCATGATCTCTAGACCAGACTGTTAACCTCAAGTTGAAAACTTCTTTTATTTTGAATTTGCCCGGGGCTTTTGAGACACTTAAGTCACATAACTAAAGGGGCTCTTATGAATCTCGAGATCGAAAAAGCAGAAAAAAGAATGGACGAAGAAAAAGATAAACCTAATGACGACAAAGCTCCTCCGGCTCCCATGCAGGAAGAAAAAGAACTTTTCGATGCCCGTGTGATTCTCATCAGCAGCCCAGTTGATGCTAAACTTTCGCATATGATTAATTCGAAATTGCTCGCAATGGAAAAAGCCAGCAGCAAACCTATTTATATGTACATCAACTCTCCCGGCGGGGAAGTTCACTCGGGCTTTTCCATTTTTGATACCACACGATTTATCAAACCAGATGTCGTGACAATCGTTTCAGGTCTTGCGGCAAGCATGGGCTCGATCATCGCTTTATGTGCTAAGAAAGAACATCGTTTTGCTTTTCCAAATGCGAAATTTTTGATTCATCAACCTTCTGTTCATGGCGGAATGGGCGGATCTGTTTCGGATATCGAAATTCATGCAAAAGATCTCATCGATACTAAGAATATGATTATTGATCTTTACGCAAAAGAAACTGGCAATAAAGCAGATGTGATCAAAAAGGCGCTCGATAGAGATCATTGGATGACGCCAAATCAAGCCAAAGAGTTTGGATTGATTTCAAAAGTCATCTCTCACCGAGATGACCTCAAGATTTAATAAGATTGTTTAATTAGCCAAGGCGATTCCGATGTCAGCTCGTTGAGTTGACGTCAGAAACGACAGTCCGCCCATTCCACCATCGTTATTTTGGATGGCGTAGTTCACGCCAAAAGATCCCGTAAACCTCTCGTTCGACTGCTCGACAGGTCCATGGCAATTCTGACAATAAGTCGCATAGAGCTGACGACCATCTGCGAGTGCTGTTGGATCTGGCGGAGGCTCAGGCGTTGGAATAGGTGTCGGAACAGGAATAGGCGTTGGTCCTGGTGGCGGAGTTGGTGGCGGAGGCACATAGTTCACGAGAAATCCACTCTGAGCAAAAGTTGAAGCCCCGGGCGCCGTAATAAAGACCGACACAGCAAGAACTCCACTCGTAAAACAATTGATACTATATTGGTTGGCTGCTGCTGGGGCCTCCAGAACACACTGCTGAGTTTCATTGAGTTTGTGTGACCAGCTTAAGACTGCTCCAGCTGGTAAATTTGCTATCGAAAAGTTAAGTTGAGTATTGTTATTGAGAATATGGACTGTGCTGACTACCCGAGGTGCCGTGATTGAAAAATTGTTAGTGGGAGTATTCGTTGATGAAGCTGAATTATTCGAGTTCGCTCCCATCCCCTGACCGCAATTCTGAAAACTGACGATACAAACCAGACATAAAATTCCGAAGATAATTTGATTAGACACGCTCAATGTTTTCATAGATATTCCCCTATAACACCCTTAGTTTACTTGTTTTTTTTCGGCTTAAATAGCGAAAACAGATTCAAAAAAGCCGCTTAAAAAATAGCCGATTGTAAAGACCCAGCATGCATCTGAGGCTTCAAATTCTGTCGACATTTACGACTAATGAAATAATTGAAACGAAATGAGACAAGCCCCTATCTCAGAATAAGAATTGACAGAAAATGGAGGCCAACTTAGTATCCTTTCACTTTTCGTAAGTGGCGGGGTAGCTCAGCTGGTTAGAGCAGCGGAATCATAATCCGCGGGTCGGGGGTTCAAGTCCCTTCCCCGCTACCAATTACTAGCTATTTTATCAAGTTTAGGCGGAGCTTCTGCCATTCCTAATCGAACTTTTTGATGGGCTATTGGCGAAAAAAGAAAATACCTGTATATTTGATTAATGGCCCGCCACTACTTAATATTTCTATTGATCGCACTACATTCTTTTAGATGTTTCGCCGGCACGTCGACTCAGGTGGTTTTGTTTGGCGGAGACGGAGCAACCGAGAGTGAGATGTCTTGCTGGAAAACTGCCGGTGAAAGTGATCCTGAGATTTCATCCTATTCTTTTCGCACAGTAGCCTATCCAAAAAATGCGAGCCACAAGTCTGAGAGCGCAGTCAAAGAAGGTGCGGCTTCAATTGCAGAAATTGTAAAAGAGATTGATTCTCACCCTTCACAACATTTTATTTTGGCAGGCCACTCTTCAGGATCTGCAATTTCAAATGAAGTGGCGAAGCTCATAAAAAATCCCGATCAAATTGAGCTCTATACATTGGATGGATTCGCCCCACCTGAAAAATTTAGGAAGAGCGGAAACGCAACTTGC
>JAYUEB010000013.1:0-8192 GCA_043739525.1 Bdellovibrionales bacterium | reverse complement strand
CTAACTTTGAATCGCTACGCTTTTGCTGACATTTTAATTTCTGAATCAATGCTGACAAA
The DNA here is from genome assembly GCA_043739525.1 of Bdellovibrionales bacterium. Classification (GTDB taxonomy): domain Bacteria; phylum Bdellovibrionota; class Bdellovibrionia; order Bdellovibrionales; family JAMPXM01; genus JAYTQQ01. The sequence continues at coordinate 8,133 of JAYUEB010000013.1, read as the reverse complement.
GCTTAAACAACACGCTCCTGAATTAAAGTTCGAAAAGATGCAAATCATTTTACGCGATAGAAATCATTCGATTTGGCTACTGAGCCAAAAAAGAAATTCTATGGAGATTGATTTCTCCTGGCTCCTTTCGACTTCTGGCTCTACTGGAGATCCGAAGGCCGTGAAACTTTCGGCTCAAAATCTCTATCAGAGAACGATGGGAGAAATTGATTTATTTGAGATTCAAACGCCTAGTTATCTATTAAATCTCTTGCCGCTTTTTCACGATCTTGGCCTGAATCAACTTTTAACCTCATTGATGACGGGTTCGACCCTCGAGTTTTTTTCCAAAAAATTACCCGTCGAGTTTGCGCAAAGGCTGACGAAAGGCCCAGCGGCAGGTATTACAGGTATGCCCATTTTTTGGAAAAACTTCTTATCTGTCGCTCAGAAACTTAAACTTAAGATTCATCCACCTGAGTTTATTACAATCTCGGGAGGTAGCCTTTCACAAAATTTACTTGTTGATCTTCGTGAATTTTTTAAAGAAACAAAAATTTACAAAACTTATGGTCAAACAGAGACTTTTCGAACTTTTGCCGAAACCGACCAAAGTCAAATTACTCAAGACCATTGCGGTAGTGTGATACCAAAGGTCGATGCCATTTTACTTAATGAAAGAAATGAAATTTGTAAAGAAGGCGAATCGGGTCAGCTTGTTCACTTTGGCGATGGAATGATGAGCGGCTATTGGCTTGACGCTCCTCTTTCAAAGGAGAAACTTTATTCCACGCCTCAGCAGAGAATGGGTATTTTAACGGGAGATTACTTTAAGTTTTTACCTAATGGAAAATTTCAGTTCTTGGGTCGTCAAGATGACCTTATTAAGATAAGTGGAAGACGTTTTTATCTCCGCGAAGTTGAGGAATATGTGATGCAGTCAAACTTAGTTTCTGAGATCTGCGTCTTAAGAATCGAAAATCCTCAGTCCGAGATGTTTCCGGAACAGCTGGTGGGTTTTATCATACCAAAAGCAAACTTAGAGTTTGTCGAACAGAAGTTACGAGAATATTGTATGAGTCATCTGGCTCGGCATAAAGTTCCGAATAAATTTGTTATTTGTAAGGATTTCCCGCGTACTCATAACGGAAAAATCGATAGGCAGGCACTGATTGATCAACTCTGAGCTCTTAAAAAAAATGAAATCAGGAAAGTTTGAGACCCCGTTTTACTTTTACGATCTCACTCAAGTGGGTCAGAACTACAAATCGCTCCAAGAGTCCTTGGGGCCGCGATTTAAAATATATTATTCAATGAAGGCAAATCCTCATCCAAGTGTCCTTAAATACTTACTCAATCTCAAATCAAAACTCGACATTTCATCTCAGGGAGAAATGAACAAGGCCTTATCCGTCGGTTTTCTACCTCAAGATCTAAGCTTTGTAGGTCCAGGCAAAAGTCGAAATGAGCTCATCGAGATTGTTGATAGAAAGATTGAGTATTGCGTAATCGAATCCCTGCAAGAATTAGAAGTCTTTTCAGAAATCGCCAAGGAGCGAAACCAAAGACCCAAAATTTGTCTGAGGGTCAATCCAAAATCATTTATAAAAAGTACAGGAGCTAAGGCACAATCACAGCCCTCTCATTTTGGAATAGATGAAGACCAACTAACACTTGCTGTCCCGCTCATCGGAAAACATTTACAGCTGGCAGGTCTTCACTTTTATCTCCACTCCCACTTTTTGAATGCAGAGCACATTGTCGCCAATTTTTCTTCTTTCACTCGAATTGCAAACGAGATGCAAAAGGTTTTCTCTACTCAATTTGAAATTCTCAATTTTGGCGGCGGATTTGGAATTCCTTATTTTAAAGGTCAAAACCATCTTGATATGAATGCTCTCAAGAGTTCGATTGATACTTTTTTAAAGGAACCTGATAGTTTAGCACTAAAGACTTGTCAGTTCTGTGTGGAATCAGGACGTTTTATTGCGGGTTCCTCTGGATACTTCGTTACTCGGGTTCTCTATAAGAAAAATTCTTACGGAAAAAATATTTACGTTTGTGATGGTGGCATGAGCCAGCATCAAGCTGCAACCGGCGTCGGACAAATCATTAAGCGAAACTACCCAATCAAGACCCTGACTCAAAAAGCCCTTCAAGGTGAACACACGACTACCTCTCAAAACGAGCCCGCTCATTTTGTTGGACCTTCATGCTATTCACTCGATGTCCTCGGTAATGACATAGAGTCTGAGGAGTTGACAGCCGGTGACTTTGTCATACTTGAACAATCTGGTGCCTATGGTCCCACATTTAGTCCTGAGAATTTCTTAAGTCGAAATAAAGCTTCCGAGTATACTAATGAAGCTTAATTATTTTTTGAAACCTCTCAAATTAATTCTTTATCTGGTAACGGCCTGCCTACTCTTAGAGGCGGGGCTCCAGACTCGCGACCTTTTAGTCGAGACTTATGAAAAGCAAGCGGTCGGCCCAAATCAGTCAATTCAAATTCTGGTCATTGGCGACTCTGTATTTGGCGATGAAAATGACCCAAATTCGATTTTGAATAAACTCAAAACTAACTTGAGTAAAGCGACTCAAGGCCGAACTAGTATCGTCAACGAAGTGCACTCAGGTAATTCTTCGAGTCTTATGTCTTCCAAAATTCAAGCCAATAACGAAAATTTTAAGCCCACTATAAGCGTTATTCTACTGGGCAATAGTGACTACATTGTAAATGGAGTACCAAACTCCAAATCACATTCAACCTTTTCCTTAATTTTGCTCAAGAATCTTTCTAAAAGCAGATTATTTCGCCTAACGATCTCTCTAAGGAGTCAGATAGAGCTTTTCTACCTGACCCATTTCAAATCCGAGGAGCCTCAATTTCATCAAAAATCAGGGCTTGAAGAAATTGATGCTGAAATTCGGCAGCTAACAAGTCTTGCTTCCGAAAATAAGATTAATTGCATGCAAAAATCAATGCTGGCCAAACTTCAGGTAAATAGAAATATAAACTATTCACTTCAGATGGCTCAGGAGACTGCAAAGTGTGTGATTGAAGTCAAAAACTCAAAAGATCTATCCAACCTCTACGCTAATTTGGCTTACACTTATCAGGGGCTTAATAAGAGAGAAGAGGCCGAGAAGTATTTTGAACTCGCCTTCAAAACTGATGAGACAAATTATCCAAATGTGTCTCAATACGCTTGGTATGAGTACGAACACGGTAACTGTTCTAAGTTCCTTAATCTCATAGAAAAATTATTTACTAAAAGTGAGCCTTCTCGAAGAACTTGCATGATCATGAGGGAATGTTATATCAAATTAAATAAAATCTCAGAGGGAGAGCAGTTCTTTAAAAGATTTCTAAAATCTGAGACTTCATCTTATTTCAAAAAACAAGTTCTTCAGTCATTTGAAATTATGAAAGGCGGCCAAGACTCTGAAGTTCCGGATGCTCTAGGCAATCGAGACGACTACCTGCTCAAATTGATCTACTTTCGCGTAAAATTAATGAATAAAGAGGCCAACAATCTATTTCTGAAAAAAGATTTATATTCACCGATCGAAGATAGCCAAATCGACACGGTTGAGTTTTTAAAACTAATAACAAATCTCGAGTCACGAGGATCAACTGTCTTCGTACTCCAATATCCAAATCAGTCTGATTGGCGTGTTTTGACAGCTCTGGCTGGCGCAGACACGAAAGCAACATTTGTTAGTCTGTCTTCGGTATTCGAAAAACATCTTGATCAATTTAATATTTTGGATCTTTTAGCTGGTGATTTTTTACACGTAACACCCGCGGGCGCTGCACTTATCGCAGATCACCTGAGCTCGCTCATTTTAACTCACTTAAAGCAGGATCAAAATGTCCACTGATATCCTTGTAACCCCAGACCAAGAAGCAGTTCGCTCGACACTTTTCCACTATGCCCAGCTTCAAAAGCTCACTCCCGTCAGCGAAAAAGTCGCCCCTCAATTCAGAAGGTTTTTAAGCCTTTCTTTTTCGGCAAAAGATTCAACGGGGTACGTCTGGGGCGGAGTTAGCGGATGGATACGCTTCGATTTCGCAAGCATTGAGGTTATTTGGGTAGATCCCGCCCAACAACGAAAGGGATTCGCTACTCGCCTTCTAAGAGAATTTGAGAAAAAGGCTATCGAGGCGGGTTGCCGTAAACTACTGACATCGACCAACGATCAATCTCATGAGTTTTGGCTCAAAAATGGTTTCGAGATTTTTTCTAAAATTGAGGGCTCTGAGGACTCAGTAAGTATTTATCATCTTAAAAAAGAGATTTAGAAGCGAAGATACCAAAATACCTGCGATACAAACTTTCCAAACACTCCGATTAAAAAGATAAGCGAAAGAGTTTTTAAATTCAGGAGAAAATAGAAGTTCTTTTTACTTGAAGTCTCTATTGCCATCATAAAAACAATGGACAACATAATAAATAGAATCCTAAGCAAACTCAAATGAGAGTAATCGACAAAGGACCATATACTAGCCGTTGTGTATGGAAAGATCCTACTAGCTATATCGACAAAACCTGTAATCGGAATAATGAAACAAAGAGTGCTGAAACTGACAACTAAGAGAGTCAGCGTAATTTCAAAAAATTCGTGCCCCGGAAACTGAAGAGCCTTCCGCTTAAGCTTCTTGAATCCGAGATAGATGCCAAAAATACCACACCAGTAAATTGCCCAATAAAGATAAATTATATTTATGCCGTGCCATAGGGCAACTAAGACAAAAACGACAAACATCGACAAATTCACGTTTTTTGTTTTAAGGACAATTGGAAGAAAAACGAAATCACGGAGCCAAGTTGTGAGAGAAATATGCCATCTCTTCCAAACATCATTGATTCCATTTGCAAAATAAGGCTGATCAAAATTTCTACCAATCTTTAATCCAAAAAATAGCGAAATGCCCGTTGCGATATCAATGTAGCCCGAAAACTGAGCGTAAAGCTGCATAAATGAAAGAAAGCAGTAAATGATCAGACCAAAGCCATAAATTTTAAGTGCAACTTCTTGCTGATTAATCGCTTCATCTAGAACGTTTGCAATACAGGTAATCTTAAAAACTCCAATGACGACATGATAGCAACCGGACCTAAGCGAATCCCAGACAAAATTTCTCTTAACTTTTAATTGAGTTGAGAACTTACTAAATCTTTCGATTGGTCCCATTCCGAGAATAGGAAAAAAACCCGCGGAAACAAGAAACTCGCACAAACTCAATCGCACCTCGGTTCGGCGCCAGTGAACCTCGAGTACAAAGGCCGCGATAGCTAAAGAGTAATAAGAAAGTCCTAGCGGAATTTCGCCCTTTCTAAATGCCACCAATTTAAAAAAAACCAACAAACCGATTTGAAAAATCAAAAAACATCTAAAAATAATTTTTTTAAAATTATAATTGGGATTTACGAGTCGAATGTAGCAAAGGTATCCAAAGCCCGCACTCAGGAGATAAACCAACAAACTTTTCCAGCTGATTGAAACGAGAAAAATAAAGTTTAAAGTTAACAATAGCCAGTTTTGTAATTGCCTTGGCAAAAAATAATAAATTGCGACCGCAACTGAAACCAAAAGCCAAAACTGAGGTGAGAAGAAGTTCATGGGCGTTTCACTTCGGTAATTTTTCAGTCTTCATCAATTTATCCCAAAAAGTTAAAAAGAAGCTAAAATTCGCGTCCGATTTTTGATGGTGGTAAATGTGGTGTGATGTGGAATTTAGCCATTTCAAAAGGGCGTGCCGACGCCAACTCTTCGGAAAAAAATTATATCCAAGATGAATCATCCCATTATAGAAAACTTGAAAAAAGATAAAGCTAAAAAGAACAGCTGGGTGCCAAGGAATTATCAGTGTCATAGACATAAAAGCAAGCGCATCGATGGTAGCTTCACCAAAGTGAAATGCGTAAGAAGCAAAGGGAGTCACGTTTATAAACTGATGATGGGTTTTATGAATTGATCGACCGACACGGGTTCGATGCATTAAAACGTGTGACCAGTAGAAAGTAGTATCTATATAAAACAAAAAAATAAAAAATGAAAATATCGTATAAAGCCAGCCGTATCTAGAAACATCGGTGTACCTCATGGTGTAACCAGTTTGTTGCTCAACAAAAATGACCGGCAATGCCGCGAGTGAATAAATCAGAAATGTGATGGCCGTGAGTAGGGCCTCACGCGCCGGCCTAGGCAATTCTCCCGCTGGAGGCTCAATTCGGTATTTTTGCATCCAAGATTTTTTGAAGGTCCAAAAAAAAAGAAAAAGGGGGACGAAGACCAAAACGCCTCGAATAAGTGAAGCCAAATAGAAGTCGCGAAAAAAAATGAGATAATCGTTTGGTTGGAAATGTGCCAATCATAAGATTTTAAGAGTCTTCTCTTAACTCTGTCCAGAAAAATCGGATTCTCCCTTTCAATAGCTGTAGAAAAACCCAAGTGCGAATGATATCATTCTACTAACTTGTGAATCTAAGATCAAAATACCCACTTATTCTATGGCGTCCTTTCTTTGATATTATTATAACGTGCTACGTTCCAATTATTTTTGCTATTCTCTTGTCTAGTTATTCTCTTTATTTCTATCCCCTGTCGCTGATCATCTTGGCGAATCGAATCCTGTGTCTCTCGCTGATTTGTCACGAGGGCCTGCACGGTACCCTTTTCGAAAAAGCTTCATATAATACTTTTGTGGCCCGGTGGTTTTGCGCGTATCCGACTTGGATTTCATTTAGCAAATATCGAAAACTCCACCTCCTTCACCATCGAGCAATCGGTAATCAAACTTTTGATCCAGACTACCATTTATACAGCCAATATCCGATCTCAGCTGGACCTTCTTTTCTGAAATCGCTCTATGAGCTTTTCACTTTTCGTATTTTGCTGAAATTCATCTCATACTATACTGAAATTTTTGATATCTTTAAATCTCCTGAAGGTATTGTGGCTGCCCTTAAAAAGAATAGACTCCAAGGTGACTTTATTGGCTTTGTTGCTTTCCATCTGGTCGTTTTTTCGCTGGTATTTTATTTCGGAGTTATTAACTACTATCTCTTATTTTTGTTCGCTCCACTATTTCTCATCACCCAGCCTTATGTTTTGTGGATGGGGGGACTGCAGCATGGCCCGATACAAAATGCAAAAGAACCACAACTATTGAGTCGTAGCATTCGCGGAGCGCATTGGCTGATGACAGTACTCCTTCCTCTCGACATTAATTATCACGCAGAACATCATCTCAATCCGTCAGTCCCGCACTACTGGTTAAAAGACTTTTCAGTTGAACTTAAGAATTCGAATATGCCAGTTTGGACGTCTAATTATTATCAAGCACTGAAAGATTTAACTAAGCAAAATTAAGAATCTCCATGTATCCTTTTACAATGAGTACAAAAAAAACCTTCCTTTTACTTTTTATGCTCCTTGGATCTCTGTCTAGCTGGTCTGCAAGCGAAGACCCTAAAATTTATGCTAACAAATCCGAAATGTCAGGATACAAACTCGATCAATTTAGGAATTTTGAAAACAATTGGAAACTCGTAACTGTTCGTTTTCGAAAAGACACGGGTGAACTTCGATTTACATATGCAAACGACCTAGCATGGAAAGCGCTCAAATCGAACGCCCAGAAATATCCGGATGGTGCCGTCTTTGCAAAAATCGGAATTGCTACCCTTGAGGATCCAGCCTTTACGTCGTCGGCAGTTCCGAGTGGAGCAAGACGCTATCAGTTTATGGTTCACGATACGAAGAAGCATCAGGATACGAACGGTTGGGGCTACGCACTCTTTGACAAAAACGGAAAGACTTTTCCTGGGGAACCAAAAGCTGCAGCTCAAGCCTGTGCGGCCTGCCATCAACTCGTTCCCGATCGCGGATATGTATTTTCGCAAATTATGCAGATGTCGCCGTTTGACAATATGAGCGAACAATCAGAAACGGCCGCAGAGTCTCGAATTGAATTTGAAACAATTGATTCAGGGTCGCTCCCCAAAAAAGTACTTGCGCATCTTCCACCCAAAACTCAAAAAGTCAGACGAGTAAGGGGCTCACTGAGCAAGTCGATATTTGCCGGTACGCTCGATGAGATTCGACCGAGTTTGTACCAAGAAGCCCAAAAAACTTCAATACCAG
>JAYUEB010000012.1:0-8194 GCA_043739525.1 Bdellovibrionales bacterium | reverse complement strand
CTGTTTGCCGGCTACCGCAACTGGTGTCAGATTTCAGTTTGCCCGCCCCTGAAATCAGAAGCCCAAGTTAACAAAAACTCTCAGGCATCGGCGTCAGGCAAACCGATATCCGATATCTGATACCTGTTCAGGCGACAGAGTACCGACCGCAGGCAGAGACCGAAACTGTAAGACCACAATCGGCCGACCGCTGCCTGAAAACAGCTGACTGTCTTTCTCCCCCGAATTGCCATTTCCTGTCATTTCGACTAATCGCCAAACACCTCAAATCACACGGCAAGCATTCTACGCAGGCCTCTGAATTGCTTTAATGGAACTTATGAAAAAAAATATCTTTAAACTCGTGGTGTGTACTATTTCTTTAACCTCATCAGCTTTGATGGTTTCTTGCGGCGGCGGAGGAGGCGATGAGACTCCAGCAGTAACTCCCCCAACAAATACATCTTATTTGATTAATTCATCCCAAGTGACGACGACTCAAGGTCCATACGCGACGATTAACCACTACGACTACAAATTGCCGGCAGCAGTTGACGATACAATATTGACTGGCGTCCCAACTGAAATTTGGGGCCGTCTTTATTTGCCTCAAAATAAAAGCACAAGCCCACTCCCACTTATCGTTGTTCTACATGGTAACCACTCAACTTGTGGTCAAGGCTCACCAATCGTCCCGACAAGTTGCGAATATACCACGTCAGGTACTTGCTCAAACGGTGACACTGTTATCAACAATCATTTAGGTTATGAGTATCTTGCAACGGCTCTTGCGAGCTGGGGCTACGCAGTTGTTTCGATCAACGCAAATCGCGGAATCACTTGTGGAACTCCTGTAGCAGGCGACAGTGGCTTGAACCTTGCGCGCGGCCGCTTGATTCTTAAACATTTAAGCCTGTTACAAAAATGGAGCACAGGTAGCAATAGCGTAGATCCAAATCTCGCAAGCGCGCTCACTTCAGCTTCAAAACAAATCGACTTCTCGCAAATTGGACTTCTTGGTCACTCACGTGCTGGCGAAGGCGTTCGCGCTGCTTACAATCTTTACCGCGATGCCGGCAGCACATGGCAGACTGAAGTTCCTAACCTAGGTTTTAGAGCGATTTTTGAAATTGGCCCAGTTGACGGACAAACATCCCGCGTTCTCAATGCGGATGGCGTTGCATGGAATGCACTATTACCAAGTTGCGATGGCGACGTTTCGAATCTCGAAGGCATGAAACCTTACGATCGTATGTTGAACAGCTCAACTGAAACTCCATATCCAAAAACAATGTTTGTTGTTCATGGAGCAAATCACGATTTCTACAATACGACTTGGCAAAATAGCGACAATACAACCGGTTGTGTTGGTGCAACTAAATTATGGACTGACGGGAGCTCAGGGTCTACGACTCAACAACAAACAGCAATTCAAACTGTTGTTCCGTTCTTTCGCTCATATCTCGGAACAGGTTTTGGTGGAAACGATGTCCCTTCTGCGAACATCGTTGGAACTCAATTGCAGTTAGCAAATGTTCTTGACCCTTCAGTTGCATTGCCATCGGCCCTCACGACGATCACACAATTTGATCGTACTTTTTATCTTTCTCCAAATGCGAAACTTGAATTTAGAGCTGAAGATTTTAAAAACACAGACGGCAATGGAAGCCTCGGCTTTCCACATGAAATCCAAAACGTAATCGTGAAGCACGTCAATATTCCCGAACATGATAAAGATTTAATGGCTGCAAGTATTCAGTGGAACTCAATTAATACATTCTTTCAAGATGATTGGACAGCTGCGAACGACGGACTTGATTTGTCAGCAGCACAAACTCTTGATTTCAGAGTTGGCCGCGCAAACAGTTCACTTAATCCAAATGCTGGAACTGATTTCACAATCCAATTAATGTATTTCGACGGATGGACTTCGACTCCGGTTCAACTTTCAAGTGTTGTTCCTTTATTGACAGGCCCTATCGGAATCACAGGCGATCTTCACGAGACTTTGCAAACAGTTCGCATTCCAATGACAAGCTTTGGTGCTCTTAAAAAAGTACAAGCCGTTCGCTTTAGCTTCGGTACCACTCCAACAGGTTTGATTTACCTTGCGGATATCGGAGTCACTCGCTTTCCAACTTTTGCAGACGCTGCAACTTTCATTAAAGATTTGATGCCACCTGGATTTGGCTTAAGTTCAGCAAATAACATTTGGGATACTCCACCACCAATGGTTGGGCCAACTTCAGTTATTGCAGGTCCGACTGAGAAAATTGAATCGGTTGCGAGTACTTCTGAAAAAGATACCGAAGTTGAAGTATTCAATGCTGATGGATTTCCAGTTCGTGATTGTCTTTCTGAATTGCGTGTAGGCAATAAGATCTTAGCGGTAGGTGGCTCTTACAATCATAAAGGTGGAGATCTTCACTATCTTACATTTAAAGTGAGTGGTTCTGAACTAAGCGGTTCTGAAAGTAAATTGAAGGTTGCTCAGCATGCAGCGAAAGATCAAACTCGTATGCTACCTGCTCAAGTTAAAAATAAATCAGTTATGTCGAGGTAAGATTAAAAGGCCGAAGCACTCGCTTTGGTTTTTTTCGGTCTACTGGCAGCCGTCCTCGGTCGGCAGTCTTTCCGTTTCGGTCACCGTCTGCCGTCAGAATCCGATACCTGATCAGGTATCGGATATCAGGTATCAGCTTGTCAGCTGCAGGTACCCGAAACCCGATTTAACAAAAGCTCTTTCAGGCAGCGGCAGCGGGCAAACCGATACCTGATACCTGATCCGGCAACGGATTCTGACAGCAGACCGAGACTGAGACCGAGACTGAAAAACTGCCATCCGGGGACGGCTGCCAGCAAACTGCAAACCGACTCTCTACCTTCGCATTTCCCAACGTCCTGACTCAAAATGCCATCCTCGACCATGTCGCTCCCATCGCTCAGGATACCAATTATAACCCGGTCGCGCATTTGTCCAACGGCCCGGAATCCAAACATGGTGATGACCTGACCATCCCCAGTATCCACCAATCCAAATAAAACCAACTCGGGCTGGTGGCACGACTTCAACTATTGTTTCTGGCGGAGCCACTGCAATTTCATGTTCAGGTGGAAGTGGCGCCGCAACTGGCGGCTCCGGAAGAGGCGGAGCTATGTTTGAGTTTGTTACACGAGTTCCTGCTGTTTTCACTTTATAGGTTCCTGTCGATACACACTGCCACTTGCCGGTCTCTGCAAAATTACAAGATGCCGTATTGCAATTGATACCGAGGACTTCATTATTCTTATTCAAATCCTTTGTTTCGTTTTTCCATTCGGCGCAGGCCTGACTCCAGCTGCTGCGAGCAGAGTCAGACGAACTTTGAAGTTCACCCACGATTTGGCCCGAAAGATCTACGATTTCAAATTTGCCAGTCACATCTGCTAGAGCGGGCTTAAGGCCCATCAGTAAACCTATTATTAAGATCATTTTAGTTTTGTTCATAAACTCTCCCTTTCTAATTGCGCTCAACAAATTGTATTAAAAGCTTTTGCAGAGAAACAAGTACCGTAGTTGATGAGTCCATTTTAAGACTTGATCCTGTAGGAATTGTGGACCTCACTAAAGGCTTAGAAGCACTCAGAAAATTACGAGATTCTTATGGATGCTTTAATTTCGACCTGTGTACTTTTAGTCTCATTCTAACGTGGATGAAATACGATGCCAAAGGCGCGGTCAGGCTTCAGACCGCAATGACTGCGGTCTGCCTAAAGAATTTTTACTTATCCGAAGGAACTTGTAAATATTGAAGAACCTCTTCTGCCACTTGCCGGAAAACCGGAGCAGCATGCTCATTGCCATGTGGCTTTTTATCTTTTGAATTTGTTGGATCTATGATTCCAGCGTAAATCACCAAGCGAGGACTTCCTGTCGGTGCAAAACCAACAAAGCCCGCAATTTTTCTCTCACCGCCTACGAGATCATGATCATGCGTTTGAGGATCAAACGCCGTACTGGTTTTTCCGGCTGTCGTATAGAGTTTACTACGAGCATTTTTTCCGGTTCCTTCTGTTACTGCTTTCGCAAGAATCACTTTCATTTCATCGGCAGAGGCAAGTGAGATCGCCTGACGAATCATCGTGATCGACGAATCTGGTTCTGATCCGTTTAAGGGTTTCATGAGTTTTCCCTGATTTGCAATGACCGAGTAGGCTTGCACCATTTCAAGGGGAGTGACTCGAAATCCTGGAATCGCCGTATTTCCAGAAGAAATAACCGCAATATAATCCTCCAGTGGATACTGTGAATAATCTGGAATTTCTCCTGGCACCGCCTCTGGAAAATCTTTTCCCGATCCGTCAGGACCAAAACCAAAATCAAGCATAGTAGCGGCTATTCTCGACGTTCCTAATCTCTGACCAATTTTAATGCTGCAAATGTTACTCGACTGCGCGATTGTTTCCGCTACGGTCAAGTGATCAAATGGCTTCCAATCGTGGTAGAGATGATGTCCGTATAGATAGCTTCCATTCTCACAATTAAACTCTTGATCTGGCTGAATTAAACTTTTATCGATTGCACTGGCTGTGATAATGCCCTTCATAGCCGATGCGGGTTCAAGTTGAAATGCCAGTGCCCAATTTTTATTTTTTAGGCTCGGCTCATCACTCACATTCGCAGCCGCCAAGAGTCTTCCTGTTGAGGGGTCAGACACTAAAACAAACCCACCTTTTGCTTTGAACTTAGCGACGTATTCTTGAAGAATCTTCTCAGACATTTTCTGAATCACAGGATCAAAGATGGCCTTCCCTGGATTCGGCGCGGTCTGAGCGACGGGGCGCGCGACCTGCTGAGCTCCATAAGCAACGGCAAAAGTTGTAACAAGACTGAAAGTACCTAACGCGATCCCGACAAGATTTCTTCGTCGAGATTTTTCATGATGTCGAAACATCTCAATTCTCCTTCTTAAAAAAGATTTAAAGTATTTAGGATTCTTGAGAGCCGCGGCCATGCAAGTGGTACCGACTTGCATTTTGCGACTTCCAAGCGCTGCTTCTGCCACCCTTAGTAAACAGCTTCCATAATCATATGACGAAACCTTTCTTCGGCCGATCAAAGCCTCATCATTTGAAAATTCTTGAATTTCTATAATTGCGTTTTTCCAAAAATAAATTGCGGGATTGAAATAAAATAAGCACACCAAGACTTCGATCACCAATGCCCACGACGTATCGCGACTACGATGATGTTGAAGCTCGTGATAGATCGCAGTTTTAAAATCTTGAGCTGAGGACACTAATCTCGCAGGCAAAACAACGTGCGCCTCACGCGCTATGAGAATTGAGAACGGAACCGCAGCAGAATCTGAGACGGATACGACAACTTTGCCAATTTTTCTGATGAGAATGGCATTTCGAATGAGCTCTTTTATTTCAGAAATATTTTTATATAAACGATATGAAAAGATTACGAATCCAAAAATAAAAGCAAATAAAATCCAATAGACTCCACGCTCTTTTGCAAAGATAAGGATTCGGTCTTGAAGATTTGGGTTTTGAGCTGCGGCAATTTTCGCGTTTTCACTTTTTATATAGGCGCGATGTTTTTCGCGATAAAGCTCAGCTCTTTTCGCAGGAGAAACTTCATGTTCGTTATCCAAGATTTTAAAATGAATAGCTGGCAAACTTTGATCAGGCATAAAGTGAAGCGCCACGGGACTCAAAATCGATATCAAAATTAAGAGCTGGGCAATTCGAACAAACAACTGATAACCCGACTGCCTAACAGTCGAAAGAGTGAGTTTGAAAAGCAGAAACGAAGCAAGTAAAAGCAAATTCGACTCAAAATAGATTTTTAAAAAGCTGTTCATGATTTCAGCCTTTGATTAAGCAATGCTTTGATATCTTGAAGTTCTTTTTGAGAAAGATCTGAATCGTCTAATAGGCGCATAACCAGAGAGGAACGATCACCCCTGAAGACGTTGGCCGTAAGGTGCCTGAGTGTAACTGCCTCGTATTCAAGACGTGATAGCACAGCATGATAGGTATGAGCCCGATCAAGCTTCTGGCTCTTTAAGGCACCCTTCTGCTCAAGGATCTTCATGATTGTGGCTACCGACGTATAAGCCAGATCTCGGCTCTCAGGCAGGGCATTCTGCACGTCCTTGACGGTGCAGTCTCCGAGCTCCCAGATCACGTTCATGAGCTCTAGTTCGACCTCTGTTAATAGCTTATCGATTTTAGCGCGCTTAGTCCCAACCATATCACTCACCCCTTGAAATAAGAGTCTACTAAGCTTTTCGTAGATGTCTACTAAAACTTTAGTATTTCTTTTATTTCAGGACCCGGCGAATCAAATATCAGGATACTTGGGCATTTCAAACTTTGAAATACCCGTCTCAGAAAAGGACGACTATTCAGCTTCTTCTTTTTGGCTTTCGAAGTAAGTATAGTTATTGCGACCACTCGTCGCTCGTGTCGTAACACGTGCAGAATTAACTGTGTTGTCTGAATTACGTAAAACTCTTAAATACTGAGAATGTCCAAATGGGTGACCACAATCTTCAGTCTGGGGTATTTGATAAACCTCGAGTCTCTTACCATCGCCGTAAGAATGACTATACTGAGGCTGCAAAACTCCACGGTCAAAGCCAAGGACACATTCAAACTCAGTTTGCCCGATATGAATCACCGCCGTTTTGCTCGCGTCGTCAATACTCAGTGTCAGAGTCGCTGGAGAAGTTTTCCATGAAGCTTCGGGTTTTATATATTTGCCATGGATCTTCAAAGAGTTTTCTTGTGCTTGCACGCCTAAAGAAGAAAGAACTGAGAATGTTAAAAGAGTAAAAAATAGTTTTTTCATAGTGAGATCCTCATATAAAGTTTTTGACACTGTGGAACCTATGCGAAATTTAGGCCGCAATCAGGAGGCCGTTATTTACAAATGACAACAAAAAGGCGCCCAAACACGGGCCTCTTAGGCCGCTGATTGTCTTTTCGACTACTCGATTTCCAGAGAGTAAATCACTCCATAGAACTCACCTGGCATATCGCTAAATGTGAGCATGACTGACTTACCTGAAGCCTGAGCACTCACCAGAGTCTGCTGAATATTGAGATTAACAGTACGGACCTCGATATCTTTACCTGTACATTTCAAAGTGCTCGTAGTGCCGCTGTCCATCTGAGAGCCAATCTTAGCTAGAAGCTTGTTTTTTAAGACCTGACATCTGACGGGGGCGCTTTCATGTAAACCCATTGCTTTATCAGTCAAAGCAATGGCGGACGAGAAATTTGCCCAAATAAAAACACTTAATAAAATTAAAATTTGTCGCATTTTTCATATCCTTTTCATCAGTTTTGTCACTTTTCCCCGCAGAATTGATGCCACTAGCGGGGCAATATTTTTGAGTTTTGAGTAATTTAATCTCTTTATTATTTTCTTACATTTTATGTCTTTCGATTTTCCCTAAGAGAAACGGCCATTCATTACAAAACATTTTTTGGCAGTGCTTTTGCTTTTGCTGAGTTTGAATAGTGAGTCGACAAAAATAAAAAGCCAAAGGAGGCATTTGTGAAATCAAAAGTCATATTCGCTCTGACTGCATGTTTCTTGGGTTGGGGCCTTCAATCTTGTACACCGTTCGAAGAAGGCGCCGCTATCGGCGCTGTCGCTGGCGGTATCATCGGAAGTCATATCAGTGAAGGTCATCGTCACTACCGACGTTGCTACCATTGCTATTCGTACGATGGTACGTCTGCTTATGCGACAGAAGATTCAACGGATGAGAATGTACGAGTTGCTCGTAAATATAATATTCCGGTTCAAACAGCGCAAATGATTGTTGCATCTATTCACCGGGCTCAGAGCCAAGATCACACAGCTCTGACCGATTGGGGTCTAACGGAAAGTGATGTCGCTTCAATTTACAATAATAAAGAGCTTTCAGATAAGGCCATTCAAAATGTCAGCAGCAAATTGGGATTCGAGAAAAACGAAACTCAAGATTTAGTTGCCGATATGACTGCAGACATTCAAGCTGAGAAAACTCGATTGAATTTGCAATAAAGATTGGTCGAGGAGCACCGAACCGGGTGCTCCTATTTTTTAATGACAAAATAAACGGGATAATGGTCTGAACCTTTAAGAGGAAGAACTTCGCCGGCTTCAGCAGAGAGATCTCCAGTCAAGAAAGCGTGATCAATTTGCATTTCAGGAAAGTGACCTCGCTCA
>JAYUEB010000011.1:0-2728 GCA_043739525.1 Bdellovibrionales bacterium | reverse complement strand
TCCGTTTCGATAGTACAAGAGCGAAAACGATGAGCATTTTAAAGCCTTCACAACATAAATCAAATACGGCAAAACTCGCTGGCCGTGATACTTTGCACAACCGTTCAAAGTACATTAATCATTCGCTTGAGTTTGTGAATTGGGTCAACAATCTTGGCTTTGAAAAAACAAGCTTCGGGGTCATTCTTCACCGCTTGGACGAAAAATTTAGTTTACGTCGCATCTCGATTTTATTTATTTTCTCTCTCCTTCTTTCGTTTCTCGTTTTTTATGATTTTGATTTTTCTTATTCTGTTCATTTAGGCGATATCGCGAGTCACGATATTAAGGCCCCAATGAGTTTTGATTACGTTGATCAAATTACAACAGAAGAGAAACGCCAGGCTGCCGAAGCGAGTGTTCCTTTTATTTTTGATTATGATAAATACGCTTTTGATGACCTGAACAATCGCACATATCTTGGGTTTCGTCGCATGCGCGAAGAGTTTCGACGCGGATCTTGGCCAAAATCTGAAGCGGCGTACGAGGCACAAGTTCAACAGTTCTTTAAGTTCAAACCTGAATTTGAAAAAATATTAGCGCGTAATATTTCGGATCGCGATTTCGAGTGGCTCATCCACCAAAACTTTAGCTCAAGAGTCGAAAATATTTTGAGCGAGGCAATCGAACGTTGGTCACACTTTAAGATTATTGATGGTCTAGATAAACAAGTTCCGGCCAATATGCACGAATATGTCTTGCGCGAAGTAGGTCGTAGTGGGCGTTCAGTTCGGGATTTGGTTGTTCCTCCTTCAGAAGTACACAATCTTTTGAAAGAAGAAGATTTCTTAACTGAAAAGATTTTGAATCTCAAAAATTTCGCTCCCAGAGATCAGCACATTTTGCTTGAAGTCGCTCACTCGCTTCTCATTCCAAACGTCACGCTCAATAAGTCCGAGACAGCTACGAGACGCCAGCACGCACGAGACGATGTCTTTGAAGAAAAAATTGGAATTAAAAAAGGTCAGATTCTCGTTTCTGAAGGAACCAGCGTTCAACCTAAGCATGTCATGGTATTAAGAGAGATCGAGCGCTTGAGATCCCACCGCAGCCGAAATTTCATCGCACTCATTACAGCTGTCATGTTTGTGGTTCTATTGCTCGTATGTTCTTCTTATCTAAAACGCTTTACTTTGAATCGGGTATACGTCGACGCCAAAGACATTAGCATCATGGGAGTCGTGACGTTTCTCGCGGTTATTATCACAAAAATATTTTTATTCTTAACGAATGCGGCATTCATTTCGCGCTTTGGATCAACGACGCCTGAGTCTAGCTTGCTTTTTGCGGCGCCTGTTGCGACGGGTTCAATGCTTGTTGGTCTCTTAATTACCTCTGGGGAGATCGTCTGGATCTTTTCAATGTTTTTGGCTGTTGTTCTTGGACTCATGGTTGATATGAAATTTAGTTTTATGCTCGTGACAATGATTGGTGGGATTGCCGCCGCACGAGGAGTTCATAGCTGTAAACGTCGTAACGATTTATATTTTGCGGGTGTTCGAACGGGCCTTGTAAATGCGGCAATGATTTCGCTAGTGATTACAATTGAGAAATTTGGGGAGCCCACCTACTTTTCTCAACTGATTTGGGGACTTCCTGCAGGTCTATTTTCGGGAGTCCTATCCTCTCTGATTGCTCTCATGCTTGTTCCGCTTTTAGAAAGTCTTTTCAATGTCAGTACAGATGTTAAATTACTTGAGCTCAGCAACCTCAATCATCCGCTTTTGAAAGAGATGCTGCTGAAGGCCCCAGGAACCTATCATCATTCCCTCGTTGTCGGAAGCATGGTGGAAGCGGCGGCCGAAGAAATTGGCGCCAATTCTTTGCTTGCAAAAGTTATGTCCTATTATCACGACATAGGTAAAATCGCGCATCACAATTATTTTATCGAAAATCAAAAGGTCGGGCAAAACGCTCACGATCATTTGTCGCCCCATATGAGCAAAACGATTTTGATTTCACATGCGAAAGACGGTCTTGAGCTCGCTCTTAAATACAAACTTGGAAAAGCTATCATTGACGGGATCGTTCAGCATCACGGAACGACGCTCATTTCGTTTTTCTACAATCGCGCACTCGAGGCACAAGACGCTTCGATGGGTGAAGTAAATGAAGACGACTTCCGTTATCCAGGTCCAAAACCTCAATTTCGTGAGGTCGCGCTGATCATGTTAGCAGACAGTATCGAAGCGGCGGCAAGATCGCTGGATGAACCAACTCCAACACGTTTACAGAACATCGTAAAAAATATTATTCAAAGAAAATTCATGGACGGACAACTGGATGAGTGTAACTTAACTCTTAAAGATTTAACCATCATCGAAGAGTCTTTCATCCGAATCTTGCTCGGAATTTATCATCAGCGCATCGACTATCCACGTAAAGCAGGGGGCGGAGCTTCCGACCGTGTCGAGATCAAGAAACCTCGCCTCGTATGATCGAGATTCTAAATTCAAGCGGCCAAACTATTCCCAAAAAATTTTTAGTGGAATTGGACGCTTGGTTAAGGCCACGTCTTTTGCTTCGTGTTTCATCTTCTCGCTTAAAGAAACTTTTAAAAAGAGATGTTTTGGTGATATTTGTAGGGCGATCTGAAGGCCGCAAACTCAATCAAAAATTTCGAAAACGGGATTACGCAACAGATATCTTAAGCTTCGCACCGATTGAACCTTCAAGTTTGGGTGAGCTT
>JAYUEB010000010.1:0-2735 GCA_043739525.1 Bdellovibrionales bacterium | reverse complement strand
CAACGCACTTTCAAGTACGTGAATAGGGTGGCGAACACTTGCAACCAAGATTTCAGTTTCAAAACCGTAGTTATCGTAGATCTGGCGGATTTGAGATATGAGCTCCATGCCATTTGTCGACACGTCATCAAGACGACCAACAAAAGGAGAAACCAAAGTCGCGCCGGCCTTTGCGACGAGCAAAGCTTGTAGCGGAGAGAACACCAAAGTCACATTAGTTTTAATTCCGTCAGCTGCAAACTTACGAACGGCAACTAGGCCCTCTTCGCACATCGGAATTTTAACAACAACGTTGTCGTGAATTTTTGCGAGCTGTAAACCTTCAGCATAAATTTTGTCGGCTTGCAGACTGATGACTTCTGCTGAAACCGGGCCAGAAACCTCAAGGCAGATTTCTTTGATGACTTCATTCATTTTTTTACCAGTTTTTGCGACGAGTGTTGGGTTAGTCGTTACGCCGTCAACCCATCCACGTGCATTTGCCTCACGAATTTCACCAATATCTGCCGAATCAATAAAGAATTTCACGCTTTTGCTCCTTAGCTTTAGTTACACGTAGATTTATGTGCGTATCGCGCAAAAATCAAGGTGCCAGTCACCTTTTGCGGACTCACCGCGCAGATTTTATTTTTCAAAAATTTGCTATGCGCGGTGTGTCCGCAAAAGGTGACTGGCACCTAAAAGATCCTGCATGGAGTATTTGCCGGGCTTTTGATCAACCAGCCAGAGGCCCGCTCGAAGTGCCCCCTCTGCAAAAACGCTCCGATTGAGTGCGCAGTGCTCGATTGTGATATTTTCAGTGGAGCTCATGGCCCAAACTTTGTGAATTCCGAAAATTTCTCCGCCGCGAATGGCGACTGGCTCCGGTAAGTCTTTTTTAATAATTTTTTTAAGTGCGGACTGAAGGCTCTTGGCGGTTCCACTGGGGCTATCTTTTTTGTGACGATGATGAACTTCTTCGATCTGAAAATCAAAGGCATTGTTTTGGGAGAACACACTTAGCATTTCGGTCATTAGGGCAATCCCAACGCTAAAATTTGAAGCCCAAAAAACCGGGATCGACTTTGCGGCTGCAACCAGTTCTTTCTCTTGGCTCGGACTGATGCCCGTCGTTCCGCTCACAAAAGCGATCTTGTTTTTCACGCACCAGGCGAGAGCTTCACTCATCATTTCGGGCGCTGAAAAATCAATAAGCAGATCGACTTCTTTGCCAGAAAGTCTCTTGAGCTCGACCATTTTTTTATCTGAACTTTTTTTATTCGAGACTAAATGGCGAATGTCGCGCTTGTCCCTGGCGGCAAGGATTAAAATTTCGCGCCCCATTTTTCCGGTGGAGCCAACAAGTGCAATTTTTGGATTTTTCACAGGAGTCCGCTTTCAGTCATGCTGTTCTTAAGTTTCGGCACGAACTCGTCTGACATTGTCATCATCGGCAATCGCAATTCTGGAGATAAAAGTATGCCCATCAAATGCAGCGCCATCTTCACCGGAATCGGATTGGCCTCTAGATATAAATTGTTGATCGTATCTAATCGGCTTTCAAATTTTTTGTCGGCACCGGCCTCGCGCCTTTGGAGCGCAACAAAATCCTTCGGGAAAATATGCGAGCCGACCGAAATAATTCCATCCCCACCAGCATTTAAAAATTGCGCGAAACTTGCGTCGTCTCCGCTCAGCATCGCGAATTCACGAGTTGTGCCTGATCTAATTTTGTTAGCAAATTGAATGTCGCCTGTCGCCTCTTTGATTCCGACAATGTTTTTTTCTTTCGCCAACTTTATAACCGTTTCAAGCTCAAGCTTTGCGATGGTTCGAGAAGGAACGTTATATAAAATAACCGGAATTTGAGATTGCTCTGCTACCGCTTTGAAATGCTCAAACAGACCTCGTTGCGGTGGCTTATTATAATAAGGCACAACAACCAGTGCGGCCCCGGCACCCAGTGCGGCCGCTTCGTTTGAGCGAGCAATAGTTTCTTTAGTTGAATTCGTGCCTGTACCCATGATGACCGGGACTTGTCCTGAGACTTCACCGTGAACAAAAGTAAAAATGTTTTTTCGCTCATCGACAGAGAGAGTTGGGCTCTCCGCAGTTGTTCCGTTGACGACAAAGCCTTGAATTCCACCCTCGAGCTGAAGTCGCAAAAGTTTCTTAAGCGAGGCGTAGTCGACTTCGCCCCTGTTAAACGGTGTGATCAGTGCTGTCAAAACGCCATTTAGTTTTTTCATTTAGTCTCCAGCTCGCCGCCCATTGCGACCTCAAAATGTCCTTCACAGATATACTCTGCCGCCCCAATGAGATTGGCCTTTTTAATGGTTTCGTTAAGCGCTTGAATAATCTCAACTCGAAGTGTACCGCCGGGAGTACGCAGTGGAATGTCTGTGATCTTTTGATTTTTCCAGATGCAAATAGCTGCAGCGACGACTCCCGTTCCGCAAGATAATGTAAAGCCTTCGACTCCGCGCTCAAAAGTTTCAGTATTGCCGTCAAATAGAAAAGTTACATTTGCTCCAGCCAATCCGGCGATCTGGTGAAACCGAAACGCGCCGACAATTTTCAGTTTTTCTTCGGGGCTTAAATTCTCTTTAGACATACAAACAAAATGTGGAACGCCCGAATTGATCAGATAGACATGCTTAATTTTCTCAAGGACTTCTCGAAAACCCAAAAGGTCAGGTGTTTTTAGATCGATTTCTTTTGGTGTTGCGTTCAGTTCGTGAAGTTGAACAACAAAG
>JAYUEB010000009.1:0-2742 GCA_043739525.1 Bdellovibrionales bacterium | reverse complement strand
GAGTTTTCTCGTTCTTTTATTAAAAACCTAAAATTAATGATCTTCTGCTGTGGCCATCATGAGATAAACCATCGTAAGTAAAGTAAATACCAACGACTGAACCAAGCAGACGAATAAACCTAAAAAATAAAAAATCACCGGTACGCCAAATGGTACGAGCTTTAAGAAAATGCTCAAAACCGCGTGGTCACCATTCATGTTGCCGCTGAGGCGAAGGCCTAAGCTCATCGGACGCACTAAGTGAGAAATAAGTTCGAGTGGTAAAATCAACCAAGCAACCCAAATCACAGGGCCCAGGAAGTGTTTGAAGTATGCCAAGCCGTTGTATTTAACGCCAAAAAAGTTGTAGACGAAAAATGTAAAGAGACCAATTGCCATTGTGGCATTGATATCTTGAGTGGCTGGAGTAATTCCTGGGAGAAGACCAGACAAATTGTTGATCATGATGTAGAAAAAGATTGTTCCGATAAGGGGAACCCATTTTTCACTGTGATCGCCCAAAACCATTTTGATGAGAGATACAATGAGTTCAATAAATGCTTCGAAAAAGCCTTTAAGAGAAAGACTTCCGGCTGGCTGAATTGCAGCCTCGCCTGATCCAAGAGCGAGGCGACCGGCAACACTTAACAAAATGATAAAACAAGTCATGATGATCGATGCAGCTACAAAAAGATTGCCTTCGTTGACCCCTGGGATCCATTCGTAAAAACTAAAGTGCTTCATTTCGCTTCGCTCACTTATGGTAAAGGTTCTTATTCAATCTTAAGACTAATTTCACTCGCGGGACCTTTGCGGTTTTCTAAACTCCACCATGCAAAAGTTAAAATTGCTGGCGGAATAAAGGCCCCCATTCCGATCAAAAACCAGCTCAAGTGGATTTGCTTGAGATGGACGACTTCATAGAGAATGAATCCTAAAATTGGATATTTAAATACAATGACACTCGCAGGCAAGACAAGGTTTTTCTTAAGCAGCATCCTTTTCCAAGAAAAATACAGCACCGCCACATTTAAGAGCGCAAGTATGGCTCCGACGAAAAAAGACAGCATCTCTTGTTCATAGTGAAGATACTTAAGAGCAATAAAACTTAAAATCAAAGTGCCTGCATAGCTTATTAAGAAACTTTTCATTTTTTGGGCTCCTCAACAGAGTCATATTTTTTTACGAGAAGGATTAAATGAGTAACCCATCCCGAAAAAGCGATCAAAACGCCCGCGCCCACGCCAAAGCCCTTTAAGGCATAGTGCTTATCGCAAAAATCGCCGATAAAAACGAAAATCAATATGACAACTGGGAGTTCAAGGGCGAGACCAATAAATCCAACGAGCTTTTTATCCATGTTTTTTATCCATGGCTGAAACTAGATTGTTGACCTAAAAGAAGGCAAGTTATTTTTTGAGTCCGTGGGCACCCGGGAGCAGGGAAAGCCGCTCTTTTAGGGCTTTAACCCTTTTATCGATAAAGACCTTGTTGGGATAATCAGGTCTCAAGCCTTCAAGGGTTGAAATGGCCTCTGCAAAGTTGTTTTGTTCTTCGTAACAGACGGCAAGCATAAGGGGAACGGTTTCGGCCTTACTCTTGACAGGATACTTTGAAATAATATCTTTCACCACGGTCACTGCCTCTTCCAGTCGTTTTGCACCCAAAAAAATATTGGCCTTTAAAAGCATTCCATCGAAACTGAAGTTCTCGTCCTTACTTTCTTTCAAAATAGTGTCGATTTCGACCAAGGCTTGAAAAATGTTCGCCTGATAGTAATAGGCGCGGGCTAAGTTCATCCGATAGGTCATGCTTTCTTTTGGAGAGTTTGGGAGCTCTAAAAGGCGACTGTACTCAATAATCGACTGCTTGTAGTCGGCAAGTTGATTAAAATAGATATTTGCCATCTTTTTCTGAGCTTCAACCCTTTCATAGTCGAGGGATGAGTTCACAATAATGAATTTGTACGTCGTCAGAGCTTTTTGGTAATCGTGGGTATAAAGCTCAGAAATTTCGGCTATCTTCTGTGCGGCAACCAGGGAAAGTTCGGCCTTTGAGTCTTTTTGCATGACCTTTTCAAAGTGTTCGACTGCCGATTTATAATTTTTTGCTGCGAGTGCCGCTTGGCCACTATCAAGTTCCACCTTCTGTGCCGAAGGTGTACAGGCGCTCACCAATAAAAGTGTTACGCCTAATATGAATATTTTAGTGTGTTGATTGTTCTTCAGCGGAATCCTCTGCAATCAGAGCCACGCCTGTGACTTTCTCTTCTTCATTGAGGTTGATGAGACGAACACCCTGAGTATTTCTTCCTAGGACAGAAATATCTGAGCAATTCATACGAATGATTTGCCCTTTATCAGTGGTGATCATCACTTCATCGGTATCAATAACAGATCGGGTGCAGACAACAATTCCAACTTTATCAGTCGTTTTTTGAGTGATGACGCCAACTCCGCCGCGACTTTGAGTTCGGTATTCTTCAAGCGCAGTTCGTTTGCCATAGCCGTTTTCAGTGACCATCAAAATGGTATTTTTTGAAAGCTTGTCAAAAATTTCCATTCCGATAACAACGTCTTTTTCAACTAAAGTGACACCTTTTACTCCGCGAGCCGTTCTGCCCATTGCGCGCACGTCACCTTCGTCAAAACGAATCGACATACCCTGCTCAGTCGCAATAAAGATATCGCATTTACCATCAGAGATTTTCGCGTCAATGACTTCGTCATCAAGATCGGTCGTTAAAGCGATGATTCCTGAAGG
>JAYUEB010000008.1:0-8256 GCA_043739525.1 Bdellovibrionales bacterium | reverse complement strand
CAAAATATTTAAAATATCATTGAGTCCAGATATAGGAACAATTCCGAACAAGCGATTGAAACAAGGGTTATTCAAAAATGTTGTTTTAGCAACATTGAGAATTTTTGGCTGTTGAGAGCTATATTTAAGGTGGCGAAGTTGTTTCAAAGCATCTTTAACGATCCATGCCGAACCTTGTTTAATCAAAAAGAGACGATCGCTCATCGCCATCGCGCGATCTGGCTTGCGTCGGCTAAGCTTTGTGCGAAGTTCGAAGGCTTCGTAATAAGTTTTTTCAAGCAAACGTTTCGACAATACAAAAAATGAAACTGAAACCGTAGATACGGTTGAGTTTTCTATGTATTGATCAACGCGTTTTTCAAATTCTTTTGCAAACCACTCGTGGCGTTTAATCGTGTAATAGATTAAACCTCTCAGTGCAAATCCACAAAGGAAGGTGAACAAGATCAGTGATACAAGGTATTCACCGGCGAAGTTCGCAACCATTTCAATAAAATGCTGGACTATTTCTTTCACAAGAATCTCCTTAGTCGTCTAAATTAAATTTAATGATTACTCTCTGAGCCTTCGAGCAGTCGTGTGTTTCGCAAAATTCTTTTTGAGACATCCCGGCTGAGGCAACTGCGCGATCACTTTTTCTCTCAGCCAAAAAGCTTCGTCCCGTTACTTTTACAAGTGGAAGAAGTTGTTGCTGATACTTAAAAGTGAGTTTATTTGTATCGAAGACGTATTTGAAAATGGACCGCGCACGATTGAAGCTCAAATCCAAATTGAAATCAACAGCCGTGCGATCATTTGGATTTAAACTTTGCGGATCAATATATTTTCCTTGATAAGTTGGTGAAGCAAAGCCGACGATTTCAACTGCCTTAATTTTTTTAGCAATTTTCTCGTTTCCAAAGAGACTCTGAGAATAGACGGGCATCGCTTTTTCAACGATTTCGATCATCCCTGGCTTGAGATTGGCTTTTCCAGTATCAAAGTATTCACCACCGAAATCGAGAAGAACGTCACCAGTAGCGAGGTCTACGTCCGCTTTAATGCCATTCTTAGCAAAGTTTGTTTTGATGTCGCGGGCAAGAGATTTGCGGGCCTCGACTTGAGCGCGTGCTTTTGAGAGCTCAACTTGAGTTGCCGCCATTTTTCCTGAAAGTCCAGCTAACTGACCTTTGAGTTCCTTAGCTTCTCTCTCCGCATCAGCTTTAAATTGTGCTTCTCGACTTGCTCGTGCATCTGCAGACAACTTATGTTTTCGCAGTTCGCCTTCAAACGCGGCTCGTTCGCCCGCTTGTTTGCGATCAAATGACTCTTGGAGACCTTTCATTTGAGCTGCGTATTTGCCTTCAGCGCCTTCGAGTTCTTTCGTTAAACGATTTTTCTCTTCGCCGACTTTTTCGAGATTCGTCTTCGTGTTTTCGAGTTGTGATTCAACTGTTTCTAAAGTCGAGCTCACTTGTCCTAATTGTTTAGCTGCTTCTTGATTTTCTTTTTGAAGAGCCGCCACTTTTTCTTGATTTTCTTCTTTCAGACGTTCTTTTTCAGCTTCCAATTTTTTCTTTGAAAGTTTGTGACTATTATAAGCTGCAGTGAGCTCTTTCACCTTATGATCAAGTTCGTTGTTAACTTGAGCAATTTCTTCTTTGCCTTTTTCGATGACTGCTTTTTTCTCAGCAACACTTCGTTCTAAGCTTTTGATCTCAGTTTGGCGTTCGCTTATGATGTCGTCTTTTTTGACAATCAACTTATCACGGCGTTTGATTTGAGCTTTTGATAAGACGTTAGTGTTAATAATATTTGCGATGAGTTTTTGGTATTTGTTAAGTGCGACTTCTTTGTCTTCGTTCTCATGGGCTTTTCTGCGAAGAGCTTCTTTTTCATTTTTAGCATCGTCTTGAAGAAGGTTGAGCTTACCCATTAACTCTTTATAAGTTTTTTGCTCATCGTTGGAGGCATCTTCGGTCAAATAATCTTCCTTGAGAGTATTATAGACTTTAATTTGTTGCTTCATATCCGTGAGCTGTTGTTTAAGATTCGCGTTTTCAATATTTTGCTGCAAACTTGCCGTCCCTTGCTTGAGACTTGCAGTCACATAAAGCAAAAGAAAAATAATTGAAAGCGACATAAACAAATCGCTGTACGATGTCCATTGCATCCCAGATTCATCGCCCGTTTTATCTTTTTTATATTGAAATGACATAGTATGATTCCTTCACTCTTTTCAATCGGAAATTTTGTAGAAAGAATTGAGGTATTCACCAGTAAATCAGGCCCTTCGACCGACTAAAAAATAAAACCTAGATCAAAGATTACGAGACTAGATCCATAGGCCAAAGACCGGACGAGTATCTTATTTTGAACTGAGAATTTGCTTCGATGATGCGTCGACCTCTGTCATGATTTAATCTGGGATGAGGAACCTCATGAGATCTCGCATCATTCGACTCTTGTATATCGTCGGTGTCTTTATTATTTACACTTCGTACAAAGCGATTCAGCTTTTGCCGAATACGCCATTTTTAGCAATTACTCTCACGATTCTATTGTTTGCCCTTATTCTTGGTGGAACCTTTGGTTATCGTGCAAAGCCTGAGATTTTTAACCATTCTTGGTACAGAGCTTTAGCGTGGTCGGGTTCAATTGCGATGGCAGTTTGGGCGACATTCATGATCATCTCAATCCCGGTCGATTTTGTTCATATCTTCGTTTCGCTTTTCCAAAATTTTTCAGGCTCGTATGCCATTCATCCCGAGAAACTGAGTTCGCTTGTTCAAGCGATTTATCTTTCTATTTTCGGCGTTTCGGTTGGCTTTGTGATTATTGGATTTTTTATGGTCGTAATTGGGCCTCGAATTAAAGAAGTAGAGGTTGGAGCTCAGGATCTTTCTCCGTCACTTGAAGGTTTCAAGATCGCACAAATCAGCGATCTTCACATTGGGACTACGATTCGCACGGGATATGCTGAGCAAGTAGTTGAGCGAACCAATGCCGCCACCCCAGATATCATTGTGCTAACGGGAGATATCGCAGACGCGCACGCTGAATCCATTCGCGAACATTTGAAGCCTCTTGCAAAATTAAAAGCCCGGTATGGCGTTTTCTACGTGACTGGTAATCACGAATATTACTGGGAGCCAGTGGCACTGATCGCACAAATGCGCGAACTCGGATTTCAAGTTTTAATCAATGAGAACGCAGTTATTAAAGTGGGTGAGAGCAATCTTATGGTTGCAGGAGTCACCGACCATGCTGGCGAATATATGTTAGTAGGACATAAACCGAATATGCCAAAGGCGCTGACCTCTTCTGAGCGAATTGCGTTTAAAATTTTACTTGCGCATCAGCCGGGTGTGTACAAAGAGGCTGAGCCACTTGGAGTTGATCTCCAATTTTCAGGTCATACTCATGCCGGTCAGTTTTTTCCGTTTAGCATATTCATTGGTTTAGCTCACAAATACAATCGTGGTCTTTATCGTCATGGCCGCATCTGGATCCATGTAAATCCTGGCACAGGCTACTGGGGCCCTGCAGATCGCTTAGGCGTTGGCGCTGAAATCAGTCTCATTAAATTGAGACGTAGTTAAAGAGCTCATTTTTGACAGCCATTCTGAAAATTTCACATTCGCTTAAGGAGTGAATGTGAAGCCTCGTTCAATATGATATACTGCGGAACCTTTTTTAGGAGATCATTTATGTTGAAACAGGTTCTGACTGCGCTTGTTCTTTTGGTTGGCGTATCTCAAGCCTTCGCTTCTATGCCGGTGATCTGCGCGGTGACAGCAATCCACAACAAAGCTCTCATTAGTCATATGGATGGAAGTGAAATCGGAATTCTTTGCGCGGGTGCAACTTCTCTTGCGCCTGTCAATTGCGCGGTAGAAGCCTTTTCTCAAGAAGAGCTACGAGCTCATATGAGCTCGATTTCAATTGCTAAACTCTGTGCTGAGTCTAAATCCGCTATAACTACTCGTTAGTCGTTTTCTTGACATGAAATCGGCGAATCTTGTTCATAATTTCTGGGCCTAATAATTCTTGGATTTCGGGTCGATCTAAATCTTTGGTGAAAAGTCCAAAATATTCCGCAAATGCTCCAAGATAAGAGAGGTCGGCAATAAATTCACCTTCCTGACCGTAGGTCGTTCCCCAGCTATTATGAATTTCCATAGCTAAGAGATTTTCGTTGGCATCAAAATATGCACCTTGAATATCCACGAGGTGGCCGCCGCGTTCCCAACGTACCTGCGGAATTTTTCGATCCATACGAGAAACATAAATTTTATCAGGAGAATATCTAAGTCTTTGAACTGACATTGTTCCTTGATTGGCTGGGTTTGCCGGATCGAGCGCGTCAACAAATTGTCCTTGATGATCGTAAACCATGACGGTTGGAACGTTTGCCTTAACAACGAGACCCATTAATTTCAGCGCGTCTTTAATAGATAAGACGAGACCTACTTCTGGATCCATCTGTGGTTTTTGATCGTGATCATCAGATAAGTGAATATAAATTTCTTTCTCTCTCAATTCAGGAAAAATTTCGTGAGCAAACTTTTTTGCTTCCTCAACATTGAGTTGCGTTTCCATTGGATTTGAATCTTGATTGAAGTAGATTTGGTTGAAAAGTGTTTTCATACTCTCTGTGATATCGGTATTGAGAGCATCGAAAACGGCTTTCATTTCTGTTCCGTTAAATACCGTATTTGGATTCTCTTTCGCATCAACGAGAGTCCGCATTTTTTTAAGCATATCCGCTGTGAAAGCTGTTGGTTTATTCTTGCGGATAAGACTTGTCTTCTCTTCAATGAGTCGTTTGAGCGCATTCACTTGAGATTTATTATCATAGAATTTTGTGTATGCAGCAGCTACATTTTCATCGGTTGCATTCATCGCGATTTCAGGTTTGAACCAATTTGTTAGAGCCGCTTTTTTCGCGTGCGATTGTTGAACGAGAGCATTGATCTGTGGAGTTTCAAGAACATCTTTTTGTGGCAGCTCAATGTCTGTATTTCCACCCATTGCTATCCATTTCTCAAGAGTAACGGCTCCGTGTTTACGAAAAATATCGAGAGCTCCGAAAAAATCTCCGCCTTCTTCTACGCCAGTTGAGTCAATTTGGGTTGCGGCTTTAACCGCTTGTTCCATCCAGTGAAAATAAGATGGATAGTAAATGGTAATTTTTGGATCGATACCTGTTCTCTGCATTCTTCTCTGTAGAAGATTTGCAAAAGTTGAGTAGAGCCAACAAAATCCGCGTTTTCCCTGATTCATGATTGGTTGTTCTGCAGAAATTCTGAAAAATTTCGCAACTTTTTTCATCCAGCTTGCTTCTAGAATCCGACGGAAAACTGCTTGTTGCTTAAACGCAGATTCACACTGTCCAGCAGGATCGGCTTGCGTCGATTGAACGTTAAAGATGAATACGAAGGCGAGTAAGTAGCTCAGTTTTTTCACGGAAACCTCTTTTTTGTATAACTGTCTGTTATTACAATATGAGTGCCGGTAATTTCTCCGTGGAAAAGCATTAAATGAGAGCTGGGTATTGGGGTGACGTAATTTGTTGGGCAGCAGATGGATTCAGGCATTAGTTCCGCAGTCAGCGGTTAATCTGTTTCGTTCTCGGTTTGCAGTCCTGGATTGATGATTCAGCTGCAGACTGAGACTGCAACTGAAGAACTGCGAACCGAGGACGGCTGCCTGAAGACCGAAGCTAATAAATATTGGGTGTTTTGGTTTTTTACTTTAGTTTTTTCGTTGATGATACACGAACTCAAGCGGCAGGAGGGCTTCGGGCTCCTGCCCTCGTCCTTCGGATTCGCTCGCGAGTACGTGAGTCTCACTTCGAAATAGCATCAGGCGAGGCTATGCTGTTCGAACCAACCCAGTTCTCTATTAAAAGAATATACAAGGTTCAGTGGAAAAAATAGTACGTCGATGCGGACAAGCTGGCAAAACTTAACCGATTAAGACGACTCAAGGAGGCTCCATATGACGGGCATGATCAAGTTCTATGTCATGATAGTCAAGTTTGCTTTAATTCTTGCGTTCGCGGGAGTTCTTAAAGAAGCCACTATTGAGGTGGCAGGACGAGCAGCTCGAGCTCAGCGTGGGCTGATTTCTTACGCGAAATATACGCGTGCCCTGACGTCCGGCGCTCAAAAAGCTGTCCCCCCAATCAGGGGGTCCACAAAGCTCATTAAAAAGTAGGGCGACAGGGTCCACGGACATTGGGATTTGGAACTTTGGTGAATTTTGTTTGCGTGCCAAAAGTTTTGTTTTTTTCTAAGTAGAGCATGTTGTTCTTATAGTCGAAAATCGCATTGAATTGTTTTATGACTTCGTTACCAATACTAGCATTCATATCCTTAAGAGAATTAAAGCCACCCTTGTTGGTCGGGGCTCTCGCGACGACATGTTTTATCTCAATTTTTTTATTCAAAGATAAATTTTCGATGTAGCTAAGCTTAGCCGGAATTGGGCCGCCTCCGCCAAAGCCTGTTGTTTGGGCTGGCTCATTTTCAAAAATATCGGCAATCCGTTTGTGCACCTGAAAATTCTTGAACACGGTCAAAGCTCTGGCTCCGCCGATGGCACAGTTTCGACGGCAAGTTTTAATCATCCTTCAGGCCTTACGATTGACTCCAGCGATAATTTGTATTTCAAGGCTCCAAATAAAAGCTTATTGCCTTAAAGCTACCGCTTCCACTCGAGCTTCCCACTTTTAAAAATCTTTTATTTCCTAGAGAAAAGACATTTTTAGATCCTGAGTCCATTTGTTGAGCGCAGCCCTCTGTCACACCTGGGCTAATATAGCGCCATTGGTTTGAAGTCGGATTATAGGCTCTATATTTTGAAAGTACATTGTATGATCCCGCCCCATATCCATTAAACCATTCCACTCCGTTAAGGGCAAACAACTCGCCATTTACAAATGCAGCTGAATCCCAAAAACTCAAAATGCCATTATCCGGTGAGCTCGCCAATTGTCTCCAATTTGAAGAAGTGGGGGAATAGGCGTATGCGGTGTTCGTACAACCATTAGCTTGTCCGGCAACATTGCAACTTTCAGGCGCGGTTAAACCACCCCATATTATAAATTCGCTACCGCTCCACGATGCCACCGCTTTTGTTCTTGGTAAAAAATTGGCATCAGGAGGATTCATCTTAGACCATTGATTCATTTGAGCATCATAAACCCAGCCATCATTTTGAAAGGAAGTATTTGTGGTTTTACCGCCCCAATAGAAAAAGTAGCGCCCCGTCCAAACTTGCATGACGTCATTGCGAGAAGTTGCCGGTCCAAATGCTGCAGTCAGGGTCCAAAGCTTGAGCTGAGGATCAATTTTCCATGTCTCTGCTTGGTTTGTGGCAAAATTGAAATCGATTAATATGATAGATGAACCATAATTGAATGCGGAGACAGCTCTCATGTTTTGTCGTCCGGGTTTGCTGATTTCTTGCCAGCTGTTAGAAGAAACTGAGTAAATATAACTTCTTTGTTGAAGTGTCGTGATATCTGTATATTCAATAAAATATTGATCATCATTTAGCACCATCAATACCGTAGAATTATACACGGCATTTAAATATGAAGGTATTTGAATATCCTGCCAAATGTTCGAATCAACATCGTAAATGCGGCCATAGGTTTTGTTGTTAACATCAGGTGCAAGATCCAATGCAAAAAGTTTTCCCTTGTTAAGCGCTAGCCGAGGTTGCTCACCAAAATTTTTTTCATGAAACACCGCTTGACATGCGCGATCGATATCACTTTTTACCATAAAAAACTGATTTTCAAAATCGGTCACAAGCTTCAATTCACCATCTGGAAGAATGCTCCCAAGATATTTATATTGCCACAATCCACCGACACATGGAGCTTGAAAAGTCGTATACGAACCCAAATGCACCGACACCAGAGTACCATCCGGCAATGAACACTTTCCGCTGTAAACCTGATTTGAGCCCTGAATAATAGGCAAGGCTTCTTTGACTTCTAAATTGAGTTGAGCCGAGGCGATGACCGATCCATTTCTCTCGGCGGTCAAGACGTAAACAGTCGCTGGAGCAACCAAAGTTGGGGTACCCGACAAAGAGCCATCTGAATTAAGGATTAAGCCTTGAGGCAAACTCGGTTGCATTTTATAAAGAATCCCTGTTTGGTCCCAGTTACTTACTAAAATATTGCGATCAATAGGTAGATTTTGATAATAGCTTACTGGATTACTTGAATAGTGCACATCAAGAGTTTGGGGGTTACTA
>JAYUEB010000007.1:0-2751 GCA_043739525.1 Bdellovibrionales bacterium | reverse complement strand
GTAGATAATGAATTACCACCTGGTCGCAGAGTTTGAGAAATGCCCACCGAATTAACAGATATACTGCTGAATTTCACTAAATTGACCCCGTCAATTTCACCTTCTTTGACCCCCCTTCTTAACGGACCGAAGGGACGACCATAAACTCTTTCTTAGAAAAGCATCTACGACGGCTTAGCGTCAAGCGTCCTTTTTCTTTTTTCGATAGGATTCTCCTTTCATGTGAATGTTAATCCCTTTTGAAACCAGGCGATCGGAGATCGCTTCGCATACGACTGGATCGCTGATAATGTCATTCCAATTTTTTGTTGGGACTTGAGTCGTAATAATGGTGGATTGTCCGTTGGCGCGTTCATCGATGATATCGTAAAAATCTTGAAACTGAGTTGGGCTGAGTGGCTTTATGCCGAAGTCATCCAATACGATGAGTTGCGCACTTGAGATTTTCTTTACAAAAGAAGAATAAGCTCCTTTAAGTCGAGCCAGTGTTAGCTGTTCGATAAGATCATTCATCCTAAAATAACGCACCGAAAGACTTCGCCTACATGCAGCGAATCCAAGCGCCGTAGCGAGAAAAGATTTGCCGACGCCAGTCGGTCCTTGAATAATCAAGTTTGTTCCGTCTTCGATAAAACGAGCGGTCGATAAATCTTGAATGAGTGATTTTTCCAGATTGCGCGGTAATGACCAATCAAAAGCCTCGAGCGAAGCCTGAAATTTAAATCCGGCTTTTTGAAGTAAAACTGTAACGCGTGCATTTTTTTTATAACCCACCTCTTCTTGCAAAAGAATGCTTAAGAATTCTTCGTAGCCCCATTTATGCTGATGAGCGTTTTTAAGGTGGACTTCGTAAGAAGTTAAAATGCCTTTTAGCTTGAGATCGATTAAAAGATTTTTATTTGGATACGTAATTTGCATAATTTTTTTTCCTTTTTAATTTTATTTCAGTTGGAATGGATTTCAGTCCACGTTTCTTGACCGCGTAAGTTTGGGTTTTCTCCCGATCGCTTAATTGTTTCTGGAGAGTTCTCTCGACCTATATTTTTTATAATTGCTTCTATGTCTCGAAGGCGAGGGTTCAACGACCCGAGCTTTTCCAGCATCAAAGCACATGCACTTTCGAGTGCCGGAGCAGAATAACGCTGCGCAAGCCGCAGAATTCCTTGGACTCTGCGAAGGTGCATGAGCGGATGCCTTGATTTTTCAATAAGATTTTTGACTACATGTTCTGTCGAAGGTCCGACTTCTTGCGCCTGCTGAATTGCTCTACGCGGCGTAAACTCGTTTAGAGCTTTTATGGCATCGGGATAATGATTAGGCTCTGTAACGTATCGCCCAATACTCGCAGACGATAAGTTTCTGTGAAGAGCCACGCGTTCAAGTTTGTGAAAAATTTCCACAAATTTTTCCGTAATCCTTACATCGAGCGTCAGCGAGCGAAGCTCCTGCGGTGCAGAAAAAAAATTCTTTCCTACTTGAAGATGACAGTCCGGATGAAGAATAAGTCTTTTCCAATTTCCGTATTGATATGCGTGATCAGGTAGCGGAATCAATATGGACTTTTCTTGCTGAAACTTTTCCTCTCGCGAGATTCCGTATTTTTTCATTTTCCGATTGTTAAACTCATCGCACAGACTCTGCACATACTCGTTGAGAGCTTCTATGGAAAAAAACTTTCGTGTCATCAGCTTTGGTTTGGCCCACCGACGAAAAACACCAAGTGCATTTTCAATCAGATTCTTATCTTTCGGACTTGCAGGACGTACTGCAATCTCCGCTGTTTGATAGTGCTCACAAAGTTTAGCAAACTCCGGGTTCACGTCCGGATCATAACGATGCGCTCTTGATACCGAAGCTTTCGCGTTATCAAAAACAAGAGTTTTTGCTGCTCCACCCATATGGTCAAAGCATGCAACGACAGCCGGGAAAAGATCTTCCTGTTTTTCAGTGTGCGTGGCGAGAGCAAAAAATTTCTGACTGAAACATAAAACTCCACCAAATAATCGGCACTCCACAAAACCATCTTTCGACCAGTATCCAATACCAGACTCTTTGCCGAGATAATCTATTTCTAGCCGCTCTCCGGGCGGATGAATTTTATGCCAGTGAAGTTCCACCGACGGAAAGCGACGCTTATATTCTCGCCAAAAACTGATGTAATTCACCGACATCAAATTATCGCGCCAAGCTATTTTCTCCTCAAAATAAACAGACAGCTGTACCCCTCGCTCAGTTTCCGATTTTACCTCTGGCCAATCAATAAAATTAGACCAAGGAGCCTCGTATACCTTTTTTGGCAATGATTCGACGCCTACACCCGGATCTCCAGAAACCAAATATTTTTTTACCGTGTTCTTAGAAATCCTAAGCGTGTTCGCGATTTGTTTTTTCCCTAACCCTAAATTCTTTAAACGATGTACCTCTTTGATCATTCTGACTCCTATAGATTTCGATCGTGTACGTCGGGACATAACTGGTGCTCCTTTGAGAAAAAGAACACCAATCTAACCCACATTTACTTGCCGGTCATCCGAAGGGGTCAATTAAGGTGAAATCAGGGGGGTCAAACCACCTGAAATAGGAGGGGTCAATTGAGGTGAAATCAGGGGGGTCAAACTACGTGAAATTCAGCAATATACCTGCAAATACAATTAAAAATAGAAATTTCATCTTCGTTTTCCCCCATCTTTTGTAAATCATGCCTCAAAATTTAAAATTGAGCACACTGGGTTGTAAATAGACCATCCAATT
>JAYUEB010000006.1:0-2752 GCA_043739525.1 Bdellovibrionales bacterium | reverse complement strand
AGGAACAGCCCGCCTGCGAGATGCTTGGCCGCTTTACAACACCGGTATTCCGCTGATGGTATTGCCGTCGCCGTTTCGGTCGATGTCTGAACCTCTTCTTCAGTTCGTTTCTGAAAAAATAGAAGAAGCCAGATCTCAAGAGCGTGAAGTGATGCTGTTAATTCCTGAGTTTGTGACTGCAAGATGGTGGCACAATATTTTACACAATCAAACGGCTGTGATAATACGTACCTACATTTGGCTTCGTTATCCTGAACTTGTGGTGACGAATATTCGGCATCGTCTCAAGTATTAGTGATGGTTCTCGAGCTGCGAAAAATAGAATACAATTCGAAAGAATATCAGCATACTCTTAAGCTGCGCGATCGCATCTTGCGTTTTCCGCTCGGACTTCGACTCACCCCTCAAGAGTTAGTGAAAGACGAGTGCGATATTCACCTTGGTGGATTTTTTGGCGAGGAACTTATTGCATGCTTGATTCTCTCAGTGGTGGCTGCTCAGCGAATGAAAATGCGCCAAGTGGCTGTCGATGAGAAGCGGCAGGGTATTGGAATCGGTGCCCAGCTGGTGCGATTCTCTGAACAGATCGCGCGCGAAAACCAAATGACGACCTTGGAACTCAGCGCTCGAAGTACCGCTGTCGATTTTTATCTCAGACAAGGCTATCAAGTTGTCGGCGATGCTTATTCTGAACAAAAAATTCCGCATATTAAAATGACGAAGTGCCTTTAAGTTTTTGATCGCATTTCAACAGATGGTCATCTCAATGTGATTATTTTGAGATTCAGAAAAGTCTAAAAATAATAATGACCTGTCAAAAAAGCCGAATCTGAGTAATCATTGAAGGCGCGCATATTGCGCTCCTTTCGATACTCAGCTTGAAACTCAAAGTGCGGACGAGGATAAAATTTAAATCCTCCACCAAACGAATCGTCGCGTGACGAAAGTGTGTTGAGATCAAGGTAAGATTCTTCCTCAAGTAGATAAAGATTTACGCCTTTGTAAGCTTCAAAACCAAGTTCGTTATAGTCGGCGAAACCACGAGCTTCGATGTTTCCGACACGTGCGACTTTAGATTGCCAATCCCATTCGGTGAGCAAATAGAGTTTTGGAGTCAATTTTAAGACTCCAAAGAATCCAGAAAGAATGCGGTGGTACGCATCGGCGTTGCCGTAAAGAAAACTCACTCCTACTTTGAAGCGTTCGAGAAGCCACATGCTCGTTGAGAAGGCCACGCCATGCTCATCAAGACTTGGATCGGTAGGATAATCAATGGCAGCACCTTCAACATCGGCCTTGCCAAGAAGCCCGGTCAAAAACACATCAAACTTTTCGCCTAGGTATGAGGCCTCGAGGTTGAGTCGTTCCATTCCCTCATCAAAGCCAAGCGGGCTGCGAGTGGCAGCGACGTGATTCGGAATATTGAGACCGTAAGCTGGCAAGAATTTACCAAAGCGAAGAGAAAGTTCATCGGTAAAGAAGTATCCAACATAATGCCTTGGTGAAATCGCCCGGTCGATGTTGGGCGTTGACGAGGGACCACGTTGGGTGCCCAGGCTCGAATCGAGATAAAGGCTGCCAAAGCGGGCTCCGGCCTCAAGCTGACTTTGCATCCAAAAGTTTTTGGTCTGAGTTGAAGCATCGTCGTTGGTATAGATTTGGATAAATCGAAAGTCGCCGCCGGCCTGTAACCATTCGGGAGTCTTGCCGATGAGACCATGGCCGAGGCGTTCTTCGTTCTCGTAGCTCCAAGTACTTAAGAGGTCCTTTGAAAGTGATCGGCCGTAATCGCTCAGCGTTCCGCCACCCGAAGGGCTCACGTGACAGGCGATGCAGTTTGGATACCCGTGAGCA
Organism: Bdellovibrionales bacterium; assembly: GCA_043739525.1. Taxonomy (GTDB): domain Bacteria; phylum Bdellovibrionota; class Bdellovibrionia; order Bdellovibrionales; family JAMPXM01; genus JAYTQQ01. The sequence goes on along the minus strand of JAYUEB010000006.1, from coordinate 898 downwards.
GCCAATTCAGGAAATGCGAATGTTTTAGGAGTAAATGCAATAAATCCAATTATAAAAGTCGAAGCCAAGACAAAGGATAAACTCTTCATAAGCCTCTTGTAAGCGAAAGATCGAAAAAAATGAAGGATATATTAAAAACTAAGAGAAAAAAATGCGCTTCGGTGCTAAGTAGAGTGGCAGCAAAAGAGGGGACTCGTCGCTTGCAAGATATGTTAAAAAAACAACTCCAAAGGGTGCGCTTCGAAAAAGCCATTTCTTACATTGAAGCCAATGCAAACGGTAAAAAGCATCTTAACACCCAAGAGCTCGCCAGCCTCAACATGATGATTCGTGGAAATGACGATGATCCATGGCGGAGTGAAGCAGCTATTGTCGCAATTCCGGGCGGTAAACGCGCGACTTTTGCGATCTTGTCGAATCCGATGATCAATTTGCGAAATATAGTCTCAAATGCTCTTCAAAAGGCGATGAATGGGGATGTCGAAGATGCCGCCCTCGATCTCTATTCGCAGTTGGTATTGAATCACTTTTTCAAAGATGCCAATCGGAGAACGGCAGTGGCTGCAACCCATTGGTTACTTCTTGAACGCGGAATTCACATTTCGGCTCTAGGTCTTCTCGAATTCGGCATCGGAGACATACGTTCGGTAGACCAACTGAAGAGCCTGAGAAGCCTGATTCGCCTCAGTATTGAAGTCGCGAAATCTCGGGTTTAGGTTTCATGTCCCCGGAGACCAAAGTGCAATTTAATCGCATCTACATTGAAGTGAGCAATATCTGTAATCTTCAATGCCATTTTTGTCCCGAAGTTGAAAGAGCAAATCAAATTCTCTCAACAGAAAAATTCACCTTTATTTTACGTGAAGTTGCGCCCTATACCGATCAAGTTTGCTTGCAT
>JAYUEB010000005.1:0-2753 GCA_043739525.1 Bdellovibrionales bacterium | reverse complement strand
TAACCCACGCGCGAGTCAACGACGGGTCATATATGTTGTCTGCCGAAAGCGAACTAAGACTATTACTGAACTCAAAGAGAGAAGCTGAACTGAATTTGAGTCACTACGAACTTTTATTGCAGGAACTCCCATTTTTCAACGCAAAGAAATTTCAAGAACTGGCAAAGCGCGAGCAATTCTTTTCATTTCCATCCGATCTCACGCCCATTGATACGATGAACCGTTCCGAAATTATCTCTCTTGAGCGAAAAGCCAAATCTGATCAATATTTTTTTCAAAGTGAAGAGTCTCAATGGTATCCAAAATTTGACCTATCTCTATCTTACTCATATTCGGACCTCAATTCTGAAGTAGGCTTACCACCCGCGCAAATGTTCGCAGGATTAACGCTGACCCTACCTATCTCCGACGGCTTTACACATAAGGCAAGGCAAAGCTTTTACCTATCTGAAAAGTCTCGGTATGAAACCCTGAAGGAACGCGAAAAGTACGCAATTGATAAAGAGTCAAACTTTGAAAAGAGTAGTTTATCTGATGTTAAAGAATCAATTTTGGCATTCAATCAATCTCTCAAGTTACTCAATCAGTCTCGTGAAATTTTACTAAAAAAGTTTAGCTTAAACAAAGCGAGTTACTTCGAGATATCCAGCCTTGACGACCGCATCGATCAAATATCAAAAGGCATTCTCAGCAAACGGGCTGATATGTGGCGAATCTTAACTAAATGGTGGCTCCAACGCCTGTTGCACAATCAGGAAGTCCCTGAATCAAATTTTTGTCAAAGCGCTCAGAATTTAAGGTGAGTATCGTTCAACTGGAAGAGCACTTTTGTTTTTAATTCGTTTCAGCGATCTTTAGTGGCAAAAGCCGCTGCAATTCCATCGACAGCTTTGCACCCCCGAGTGTACATTTGCGCCTTCGCGGCCAAGTTTGGTAATTCGATGTGATCAATTACAACGATGCACTTGCCCTTTGGTTTGACGTACAAACTTAACTGCACCAAAAGTATAAAGGGACGCTAATCCGCTGCCAACGGGTCGCGCCAGGGGACTAAATCTATGGCTGACTCGCTTTGTTGTGACCATCTTCCCAAAAGGTACAGATCGGAACTCCAAAGTTTGTCTGCAAGTTCTTGGGCCCGTACGAAAACGATCAAAACTTTTGCCCATTGCTCGTTATCTAATTTATAAACGTCTTGAAACGTCCGAATTTTTGGTCGTTGGCGCAAACGGGTCAATTGATGTTTTTCTTGTTCAATACGTTTTAAAAGTGCTGGTCCACTCAAGTGAGACCTTGAATCTTTATCTTGAGCAAAGTTTAGATATATATTGGCCACTTGATTTCCATCAGCCCCCAGGCTTTTACTTTCCGAATCGATCTCATGGGACTCCAAAAAAAATACACTTTCCGCGCCAGCTACCACTTGAGGGTCAGGGACTTGCTCAAAAACTTTGATTAAGCAGTGGTAAAATACCGTGATTCGAAGCATGAGAAAAACTGGATCGACTCCCTTTCGAGAACCTACTTCTAGGAGTTTGCCGACAAATCGTGTGCGGTGGCCCATATCATGCGAATAAAACTGACCGGGCGTATAGACGACATTACCGGCAGGCACAGTCTCATTATTGATTCCGTCTGGTAGAGCCCCTGCCGCCCACAAACGATTAAGGCGTGGAATATCCATGTCTTTTCTGATAGGCAAATCTAACGTGCCCGTTTCAATATACTCGGCCATTTCCTGCGCGTTCATTTCGCCAAACCCCAAGTAAGAAGTTGCTAGCCTATGGTACAATTGATAGCTGAGGTCATGTTTATCTAGGGCTCGCTGAATTTTCGATGATAATTTAGCCCAACTAGAGGCAGACTTTCTTGATGATTCAGTTCCGGATTCCAAAGTTTTTTGTTTCTCGTGGGCGTATTCTAAGAGCTCCAAGGAACTTTGGCGAATTAATGGCACCTGACTTAAGTCTGCCCCCGTCAGCATGGATTCTTTGGCAGCCACATAGGCCGTAAGGGAATCTCTCCAGTCAGGATCATTTGTCATCCGCGCAAGATGCAAAAGCTGACGTGCTTCGCTTGGCCGACCTTCAAGTCGACCTAGAAACAATTCGCCGCACGACATTTCTGCAAATCCTGTTGAGGGCTCTAGAAAAGGAGAAAGAAGCCCAAAAGATAAAGAGGCAAAGATTACGATATTCCGCATCTGAACCCATTCTTCAATAGCTATGCCAGAACGTAGAGCTTTATAGGTAAAAGCGGCACATCTTTTTTGTCAAATCTTTTGACGTTTCGGCTTTTTACCGACCCACCGGGCGACCGTCGTATCATTTTTCAGTATCATTTTTCCATTTTTGTATATCGATGATATTAGACTGAAAAATTTAAATAATTTTTATCTGGCTTGCAGCAAATTTCTTCGATGCCGAGTTCAACGCTATCAAGATTAATTGGACAGTGTTAGCTAAGGTGATGTTGTTTTGGAAGATTTTTTTTGAAGATTTTGCTTTGGGGCTTCAGGCAAAGTAGTTAATGCTCAGGCTTTAGTATGCAGCGTAGGAGTGAATCACGCGACAGAGCCGAAGGCTCGTTCAGCGGGATTCACGACTGCGGACGGCGAAGCGGAGTCCGCGGTGTTCGCAGTTTCAAGAATCATCGAAATAAAAAGATTTAAATCACGAAGCGAAAATTGGTGGATTCGACGCCTTTTGAATCATTCCAGTTGGTTAGCTTACAACTAAGGCTCTACTCAGATC
>JAYUEB010000004.1:0-2754 GCA_043739525.1 Bdellovibrionales bacterium | reverse complement strand
ATTCTCATCCTAACTTCTACCCTATGAGCGGGCTTATTATAGTTAAATTTACATTGAGAGAAGAACGAGTTTGCCGCACTATGCCTAAAAAAATAATTTGCTACGAACGCAAGCATATCGAGTACAGATGAAAATATTGCATTTTAACGCAGGCGAGATCTGCGGAGGCGCGTCAAAAATGGCTTACGCGCTCCACAGATCTTTGCGAAAGCAAAATGTTGATAGTCACTTTGTTATTGCAGGAAATAAAACTACAGATTTTGAACAAGTTTATGGGCTGAGTGAAATTTCGCGGATAAAAAATCTTGAATTTCTTGTGACGAAAAAATTAGACCGCCTTTTACTCAGGAAATACGTTAATAGAAGTGTCCAGTATTTTAGTCCCGGACAAATGGGATTAAATCTAAAGTTTCTAATCAAAAAATTTTCTCCTCATATTCTGCATTTGCACTGGGTCAATGATGGGGGCTTAAAAATCTCATCTTTAGGAGATATTCATATCCCGATAGTTTGGACTCTCCATGATCAGTGGCCAATGACTGGAGGCTGTCATTATACTGGACTCTGTCGCGGCCATGTAACAAGTTGTGGTCGCTGTCCAGTTTTGGGGAGTAATCAGTCTTCGGATATATCCAGGGCAGGCGCTTTAGCAAAGCAGCAAACCTTTAAACAGATTCATTTTGTGGCCGTCAGTGAATGGATGAAATCAGAAGCTAATTCCTCAAAACAAATTAAAAATTCAAAAATTCACATGATTTATAATGGAATTGAAACAAATATTTTTTTTCAGAAAAACTATGTGGAATGTCGTCAAAAATTAAACCTTCCAGCTAAGAAAAAAATTATATTATTTGGAGCCCACTACACGGAAGATCCTAGAAAAGGTATAAAGCTACTTAAGGAATCTTTAGCGCTTTTGCCCAAAGAAAACCGTCCCCTCCTTTTGATATTTGGAGAATCTATTAAAGATAACGAATTCGAAGGGTTTGAGGCCCGCTACATGGGCTACGTAGAAAACCCCACAGACTTGGCAATTGCTTACAATGCAGCAGATCTTTTTATTTCTTTAGCTAATCAAGAGGCCTTCGGCTTGACGGTGGCTGAAGCTATTTCTTGTGGAACTCGGACTTTAGTCCTTGAGGGCACTGGCGCTTCAGAGATTTTGAAAAATTCTAAAAATGGCTTTGTGATTAGCCCAGATACACACAAAATCTCGCAAAAAATTATAGAAATTTTATTATTAGATCGCCCAGAAAAAACAGAGCCTCTTAGAGAGTTTTCAATTGAGGCCTGCAGTGAGTCCTATAAACAATTATACTCTGCTATTCTCTCGTTATCCTGATCGCCGTGTAACAGATTTGAAATAGACAACTAATCAACTATATTAATATTTGAGAGAAGCACTGGATGGTGAGATTTGAGGTCCATGAGTCGACCCGATTCGCTTTTTTTGAACTGAAAAGGCTTAAACCCTGGTGCGCCAAACATTCCAATTGCAAACTGAAGTTGAAAAACCAAACGCGCGCCATTGATAACGTGTTTACCTTTGTGGAGCCCAATGGTATCCTCAGCAATTATTGTTCCGACGGGTCCCGAGAACTCGATAATATCTTTTTCAGTATAATAAGATTTCACTTGGATATCTTCAATTCGTGCATAGCCTTTTTTTAAAATTGATTTGGGAATCGAGAAGGGCTTATGGGTTCCTTGAATAAAACAATGGGGACCGGAATCAGGAGTTACGTCTGTTAAGTAAAAGAAATATTTAAGCCATTTGATACGGTCTAAATCAAAGTGATAAAGCTGGGCCGCATTCGAATCAGGTCCCGCCTTGTAAGCTGTGTGCCACCACATAGAAACAATATCAATCAAGGGCTCAGCTTGAAGGTAACTTCGCGCAACAGCGGTGATGCTCGGGTCCGTCATTAGTTTTTGAATGACGGGGTTTAAAATAAGGTCGTGATCGGAGTATTCATAGCGAACAGTCTGAGGGTCGTTGAGATCAAAAAATGCAAGTTTTATTGGACTATTAATGGGGGAGCCATCTTCAGGTCTCAGCAAGGCTTTATTTTTTTTTGTGAAATCGAGCAGGGAATCAATGATTTCTGGAGAGAGTTGATTTTTAAAAACGTGATAGCCATTTTTTTTTAAATTATCAACGACATGGATCAAATTTTCTGAATCCTTTGTGAGATCGCCCAATACGCCAATGGGTTTTTCTAAATTTCTAGTTCGTATCGGACGAAACCACGAGTAAATCTTAGATAGAAAGAAAGAGGATAAACCACGGGTTAAACAATGAAGTTCAATCAGCGCCTGATGAGTTTCATTTGAATTTCCCCTACCTATTGCATATTTAAAAAATCCTTTTAAAACCTTAAAAATCAAGACGGAAAGAAAGTTTATTTTTTTAAAGATTAAAATCATTGCGTATTCCTTGCCGAGAAAGTTCTAATTTATGCGTGGCAATTCTATCAAAAGTATTTTTATGTGAAATTATAAAAGTGATCCGCCGAGCGGAATCTTTTTTAACAAATTCAATAATTTCTGACTCTGTTTCACTATCTAAATTAGCAGTTGCCTCATCTAAAATTAATAATAAAGGTGATCTTAGGAGCGCACGAGCCAGAGATAGGCGTTGCTTTTGCCCTGTGGATAACTGGGTTTCTTCATTTAGAAAAGTATTTAATTTTTCAGGTAATTGATTGATAAAATCAAAGGCCCGAGACTGCTGAAGGGCAGACCATATTTCAG
>JAYUEB010000003.1:0-2763 GCA_043739525.1 Bdellovibrionales bacterium | reverse complement strand
CGCCAATACACCTCAATTGATAAGTTTTGAAATTTATACGTGATTCAGAATTTGAGTCCAAAGAACGAGACTTTTCAATTTCGGTAAGTCTATTTTTTTGGACTTTTTAGCGAGACAGAGAGTGCCAATATTTTCACAAATTGAAGTGCTGAGCTTTGAGCGACTCGATTGACTTATTTCTTATTGCTATTTGAGCTGACTGCGAATTGCATTGAACGCGGAATCTGGTGAAAAGATCGTAGACCACAAATCATATGCACTCAGGACATTAAGTTCTCGAGCTTTTTCAGGGGTAATGGCCGGCAACGGCGTGGAGTCTTGTAAAAGGCTAATGACGGCCAGATCCACATTTATTATTTGCGAGTTAGCCTGAAGCCGAGAAATGGAACCAAACAGTGCACCAGCAGAGCCAAAAGCAAGATCGGTTCTCACGATTTGCTGGGCCGGATCGTAAGCAGGTCTCGTCAGGATCGCGTAGGGCTTAAAATTAGGATTGTTCGCATAAGCGATTTCTCTCTTTAGTTGGTAAGCTTTTTGAGTGATGTAAGTGGCCGTGGCAGCGTCATCAGGACTAATGCCTTCTTTAACCAATTCTCTAGCTAAATAAGCCGTCATCCAAAAATGATATGGCTTAACGTTATCGCATTGAGTGATAAGGTTAGAGGGGTACGAATAAAGTGAAAGGCCTAATCTACTTTTCTTGAGATCTAAAAAGCCAATAGAGTTCGCAATAGAACCTAACGCGATGGAGCGCTGTGAGCCTCCTTCTAAACCGCTGGTTCTCTGAAAAGTGTTTGCTCCGCCATTTGCAATTATTCCTAATATTTTCCAAGAGGCTTCTTCAGCCTCTAATTTATTCATTCCGGATTCAACAAATGAAGATTGCAAGTCCCCAAATAGATTATCGCTTTTATCTAGCTTCTTAGAACTGGCCCTTTGAAGAAGTTTCAATGCAGATATTCGTAAACCTTCGTCGTACTTTCTGCTTTCAAAGACATCCTTCCACAAAGGCAAATTAGTCATTGCCATCACGTCATGTGCAGTGCCGTGACTGATTCGCATTCGGTCTTCGATTATATCCATTGCATGCAAGCAAGTTGCTAGTTTCAAATCCCCGGCATCTTTTAGGCAAGCCGCTGTTCGCATGGACGTCTCCTTGAAGGCGGCTATGACGTCCTTTGTTGGTCTCGCAACAACGTAGGCGTTTAAAATCGCAATTGTTGTAGCGATTGTGTTATCTGGAGTCTCAACTTTTTTTGCTAAAAATGTTTCCAAATCATCAAAGGACTTAAAACCTATTTTTAGGAAATGGTCGTATCCGATCGTTCGTGAATTCTTGGTGCCAACAAGAGTGGGTTGCCAACTTCCTTTTGTATTGAGTTCATCTGTATCCGACTGAAAAACTCCGTCAGTAAATACTTCAAGTTTTTCCATGGGCCACGATTCACAGTTGGTAGGTGGCTTATCCTTTGAATTTAAGTAGCGTTGAATCATGTTCCTTGAGCAAAAGTCTGCCATGTTTTCTTTTGCATATTGAACTTGGATTTTTTTAATTACTTCACCAGAAACAATTGATGAAGCTGTGTTTCCAAACTGGGGAGAAGAAGCTAAGCACGGAGCCACTGCGTTTGCTTCATTTGCCCATATTAGAAAGACGCCAAGTAAAAAAAGTTTATTCATGTCATATACAAATGCAAATTTTGCCGCGGTTTATATTGCCCTATATACCGGATGGAATAGCTTAGATGTCTAAATAATTTACAGTTTCACATGAAACGGCCGTTGACCTAACCAACGAGTCCATTTACTAGCCTTAAACACAACCTATGCATGTCTAAAAATCATCCACTGTTTCAATCATATTTTTAAGACTATCAGGCGTTAAAAAGGTTTTAAAATCACGCCTCTCTTTTTCGTCTAGCCCCAGATTTTTAAATATGCCTAGCTTTCTGCCTGACTCATTTAGGATTTCCCAACTAGCCTCAATTGCATCTGCTTTACGATACTTTTTAACTAACTTTGCCTGCTCAAGCAAAAGCCTTGAATGAAGCAAAGCCTTATCAGAAACTTCAGATCGACGGTTCTTCTTTATTCTTTCAAGCCTTGTAATGATTTCTTCTAAGACGCGCTTTATACCCATGGACGAAACAATATTTACCTTGTAATTAGATTTCTAGAAGTTTTTTCATGTTTCTGGTCTAGGAAATTCTACTGACCGAAAGTTGACAGAAGGGGTCAAAAATGGCACACGCCGCTTCGTGTAGTTGCGGGCAACTATCAATAAGTTACGAAGGTGAAATTAGCAAAACCACTATTTGCCATTGCCTCGAATGTCAAAAGCGCACTGGAAGTGTCTTTGGAGTTCAGACGAGACTAGACGCTAAGAAATTTTCCACCATTGGTAACTCAACCATTTTTCAAAGAACCGGTGACGACGGCGGGATCGCGACTTTTCACTTCTGTCCAAAGTGCGGTTCGACCCTGTTTTGGGAAATAGATAAAATGCCTGGATCAGTCGTTGTTGCGGTTGGAAATTTTACCAATCCCAAGTTACCTGCGCCTACATTTTCAGTTTATAAATCACGAAAGCATCATTGGGTGGAAATTCCACCTTCCGTTACAGAAGATTGGGACTAATCTCAAGTATGTTCATTTATCTCTTATTTTTCTTATGCCATTTTTCTCATGCAACTGAACCGCCTGCTATTCAAATTGTCTCTTTTAAACCTGAATTTGAGCAATTTATAAATGATTCTAAAGGCA
>JAYUEB010000002.1:0-2766 GCA_043739525.1 Bdellovibrionales bacterium | reverse complement strand
ACAACCGAGGTCAAAAGCGTTGATTTAATTCGAGAGGTGAGGAGTGCCTTGTCATTTTTTTCAAGAGCAAACGGAATCCATCGATTCAGAGAGTAATTTGATCCGAACTGGACGAGCAGAGAAAAGAGCCAAACCCAACTCACGGAGAGAAAATACTGTCCAGTTTGGTCTTGAGCCAGAAGTCGAGCCGCGAGCCAATTCAAAAAAAACGTCGAGAGGATGGATACAATTCGGCCAAAAAGAACGGAGTACTTCATGACCTTTATTATCAATCGTTTTGATCGCGAGTGTAAGCAAAATTGAAAATTTAGACCTCAGGCCTTTGGACGGCATGACTAGAACTCCGGCTTGGTGAGCCCCGGGCTAGTCAAAACTCCAGTCTAAATCTAAGTTCAGGACTTCGTTTGTATCAGATTAAACCGAAAGGATATAGGTGAGGATATAACAAATAATGTTTGAATTGAATGAAGAGCAAAACGCTCCTGATTTAAGCGAAGTAAACTTCATGGACTTGCTAAGGTTCATATTTACTTATCGTCGCTTTATCATCATTGTTTCACTCCTTGTACCTGTCAGCGTTTTAATTTGGGGAACCTTCTTTAAGGTCGCGCAATTTAAATCGTCGGCAATCTTACAAGTATCTTCAGAAGACAATCTTGGCTCAAGCCTGCCCAATGGCCTCGGAAGTTTAGTTGAAGACAAAGGCGTCGCTAACAAAATGTTCGCTCTTGAAAGCTTTTTTCAGTCGAAACAGTTCCGCAAATCTCTTTTGCAAGAAGTCTATAATCCGTCTGATATTTTTGATAACGACAAAAATTTAAAAACCGAAAAGCGAGTTGTAAAATCATATTTACGAATGCGCCTTAAGGGTTCAAGTACTCCAGATTCAGATTTGGCTGACAGTTTACTCATTAATCGTGAAAAAGAAAATGATGCTCTCGAAGTTTCAGCTGTTACTTGGTCGGCCGAAGCCTCTCAGGCACTTGCTTCTCTTGCATCTCGTATGCTCGTTGAGATCAATTTTAACAATAAAGTTTCTCAAACAAAAGCCGTAAGAGAATTTTTAGAGAGACAAGTTGAAAATACGCGCTTGCAACTCGAGAAGCTTGAGTCTCAGCTCACAGACCTGCAATTAAGTGAAAAATCGGTATCACTTTCTGAAGCTGGTTCCATCATGGATAAAGAAAATATTGAAATGCGTTCAAAACAACGTGCTCTTGAAAATCAATTCAAGGCAAATGAGTATTTAATTTCTGAATTTAAAAAGGAGAGGCTTGCCTATCTTGAGACTCTCAAAGGTGGAACTCCCTCGTATCTCTACATGATGCAGCTTCAAAGAAAAATCGAGCTCTATCGTTACCAGATGCAGGTAAATGAAGGCAAGCGAGCGATCGCATCAGAGTCTCCTGTTCAAAACCAACTTGATAGTTTAGTTGAAGACTTTGATAAAGAAATGAAGAAAAACCAAGAGCAGTTACCTTCGATGAGTCCTTGGGAGTATTTGCAAGTTCTTGAAAAAAATATTAGTGATTTAAAGTTAAAGCAAAAGACATTACAGGGTGAAGTTGGCGCTGGGCGAGAGACTATCAAAAATCAACGCCAAGACTTTGAAAAAATCCCAGAGAAAATGCAAAAGTTAGCCGAGTTAAAGAGAAATATTGATATCACGCAAAAGCTTTATAGTGAGTTGCAAACTAAATTGCAAGAAACTCAGGTCCGAGAAGCGGGACAAAAAAATAATCTACTAATGGTGGTTGAGCCAGATATTCCAAAACGAGCCGAGGGTTTAAGATTGTTGGAGCGCATATTAGCAGCATTTGCGTTGGGAGTAATGGGTTCATTTGGTGTACTTGTAGCTTGGTATTTCTTCGTACCAACACTTCGAGGAAAGCTCGATTTGAATCAATTTAGTCTTGATTGCCTAGGTGAAATTCCACGTTATCGCGATAGTTCTTTTTTGCCTGGGCGCGGTCGGTATCCTCTCGTGCTAGATGCAAACCCTGAGGGGGCTGAAGCAAATGCTTTCAAAAATTTGCGATTTCGGTTTGCGCGTATTTTGACCGGCAACAATCCTGACTGTGGTTGCCAAGTCGCTTCGTTTTTTAGTGTTAATAGCGGTGAAGGTAAGACGTTTACAGTTGCCAATTTAGCCGTCGCTCTATCGGGCATTGGTCAAAGAGTTTTATTATTAGATCTTGATTATCTGAATCCGGAACTTGATCGTTACTTCTCTAAACTTCAGAAAGTGGATCCTAATGAGGACGTTGAGAATACTTTGCCAACTCCTTTTGAACACTTTAAGTTAGGAAGAAATATTGAGCTGATCCGTAGTATCAAAACTGATCACAGTTTTTCTGACTTTCTTGAGAGCGCCTATTTTCAAAACTTCATGGCGGTACTTAAAACAAAATACGACTTTATACTTATTGATACGCCTGCAATCAAAGGTAACTTTGAGGCGGTTGTGGCTTCGAGATATTCGCAGCTCATGGTGCTTGTTGCAAATCATCGCACAACTTTCCGTGAAGATGTGTGGAGAACTGCGCAAAACATGCAAGAAGTCTATGCGGGCCGGGTTTGTGCCGTGCTGAATTGCGCGTATGACGAGATTCGTTTACGTGGAGCCTAAGTCTTTTTCCAGACTTCGCGATTAATAAAGTCAATGTGACTAGCGATAATTCGAACAACATTCTTTGAAACCTCTTGGACTTCGTAATCTTCCACAAGATGGTTTTTGTGTTGAATGTCTTGAGTTGTCACGATTTC
>JAYUEB010000001.1:0-8329 GCA_043739525.1 Bdellovibrionales bacterium | reverse complement strand
CTCAAGATGTTTCGCATACAAGATCAACTTTTTGAAAAATTTTTGGCTCGGAACTAGAATTTTGAACTTTGTTTGATTCTTGGGTTTGAAGTTTGGGTTTGGGTTCTGCCTCTCGCCTGGGATTGGGCTTGCGGTTGGCTCTTGAGCTCTTGGTTCAAGAGGGCACCGCCCGAAGCAACTTATTTTGCTTAGTCAACGGGCCGATGTCAGTGCGCTTTGGATCGATCTCTGGCAAATTGAAATTCGGACTGTATGTAATAACGGACAATTGTATTTCTGAGTTTAGTTTGGGGGCACCGCCCGAGCAAGCTACGAGATCGATTTTTATAGGACAGGGGCACCGCCCCCGCAAACTCCGCCCAAACGAAATTCGAAAAAAAATCCAAAGATCGGATTCATTGTCCAGCGGGCGGTGCCTTCTCGAGCCAGTGAGGCGGGTGCACAAAATGCAAACTCCCGGTCCATGAAGCAACTCAAATTTAAAATTGGGGATTCGCCAAGCCGAGAGCATGGTGGGTCTCTCTTGGTTGGAAAGCGTCGAGTGAGACGCTCACTTAGCTTAAAACAATCCCATCACCTTATATTGAAGTCCGATTTTGCTGAAGGTGCTCGAAAATTAACTTTGCATAGGGCCTTAATTGAAAGGGTACTCAAGAAATGCATGAAACTTTATCGTATTCGAGTCTATACCACAGCAATTGCATCGAATCATATACATCTTGTGGTACTTGGAAAGCGACGTATTGATTTGCAAAATTTTTTTCGGGTTTTTACGGGTCATATTGCTCAAGAAATATTAAAACAATTTCCGATTCAGAAGCATGAGAAGGGCACCGCCCCCAGAGAGCGAGAAAACAAATTCTGGCAAACCCGAATCTATTCCAGAATTATAACTTGGGGCAAAGAATTTAGCTTCGTCATAAAATACGTCATCCAAAACGCACTTGAAGCTTCCGGCGTGATTCCATATCAGAAAAGAAGGGGCGCCGCCCCTTTCTAATTTTTACTTGCCAGAGCCAACACCGCATTTTACTAATAGTCGCATGAGTATTGAAACAGAACTTTATGAAGTAAAATCAAAGCTGAATCAGCTTGTGGCAAAAACCTCCGAACTTCGGGGGTACCTTTGACATTGATCTTAAGAAAAAAAAGCTTCAAGAGCTGATTCTGTCGTCTGAAAATCCCGATGTTTGGAACAAACCCGGCGAGCTTCAGAAAATCAACAAAGAAAAGACCATCAACGAACGCGCCATTGAGGCATGGGAAGCGCTGAACTCGCGCACTCAGGACGGTCTCGTTTTGCTTGAAATGGCCGTTGAAGAAAAAGATGATTCGAGTTTTCGCGAAGTCCAAGAGGAAGTGAAGAAGCTTGAGACTCTCGTCCATGAACTTGAAATTAAGAAAATGCTTGCCGATGAGCTCGATCCAAACAGCACGTATCTCTCAATCAACGCTGGTGCAGGCGGCACGGAATCTCAAGACTGGGCGTCGATTCTCATGCGCATGTACATGCGATATGCTGAATCTCATGGCTATAAAGCGGAAGTCATGGAGATGACTGATGGTGAGGAAGCGGGAATTAAGTCCGTTACTCTTCTGATCGAGGGACCTTTTGCTTACGGCTATTTGAAGGCCGAAAGTGGAGTGCATCGCTTGGTGCGTATTTCGCCTTTCGATTCAAATGCGAGAAGACACACCAGTTTTGCTTCGGTTTTTGCTTGGGCCGAAGTCGATGACGATATCAATATTGAAATTAAGATGGAAGATGTGAAGGTCGATACCTATCGATCAAGTGGAGCCGGTGGACAGCACGTCAACAAGACGGATTCGGCAGTTCGAATGACACATATGCCTACCGGAATTGTGGTTCAGTGCCAAAATCAAAGATCCCAACATGCCAATCGCGATAAGGCTCTCAAAATGCTGAAGGCAGCATTATACGAACGCGAAGTCGAAGAGCGCAATCGCCTCAAAGATGTCATGAATTCGACCAAAAAAGACAATGAGTGGGGTTCGCAAATTCGCTCCTACGTAATGCATCCCTATCAGATGGTTAAAGATCATCGAACATCTGAAGAAACTTCGCAAGTGCGAGATGTCATCGATGGGCATCTTGACGACTTCATTTATGCATATTTAAAAATGACAACCGGGCAAAACCAGGCGAAAGTTTAAGAATGAAATCTCCTTCGCTGGAATCCCGACTGATCAATCAAATTCAAATTATAGGCTTTCAATTTTGGATTGTAAAACGTCTTGTCGCTTCCGGAAGAAGGCTCTTAAGTCTTGTTTCCGTCATGTCACTTGTCGGAATGACCCTCGGTGTTGCCTGCCTGGTTGTTGCAATGGCTGTGACAAGTGGATTCGAAAATACATTAAAGCAAGCTGTGGTAGATGTCTTTGGTCACGTTTTAGTCGTGAGACAAACCGATCATCCTCAGGCTCTCGAAGAAGTCGCGAAGAAAATGAGAAAGTTGGCACCTTCCATGCTCGCCTATACTCCGTTTTTTCAGTTCGACGGGGTTCTTGCTTATGATAAGCGCATTACGGGGGTCGTCGTTCAGGGGCTGGAGTTGGGCTCGGTCGAATCGGTTTTAAATATCAGGCCACGTGTTGTTCAAGGTAAATTTGATTTTAATTCGAGCGATGGAGAATCCATTGCTATGATAGGCAAAGGGATTGCTAAAAAGTTTTCTCTCAAAGTGGGTGATGTATTTAAGATCGTACTTCCGTCTCCGAGTAAGCAGAGCACGACAGATTTTTCTCCAAAGGTGCGTAGCTTCAAAGTTGGCGGTGTTTTAGATCTCGGTAAAAATGAATACGATGAGCGCTATATCGTCACGGATTTAAAGACAGCCCAAAATTTTGCAGGAGTAGGTGATAACTTTTCAGGTATTCGTCTTCGCATCAAAGACGAAAATAAAGCGACTGAAGTCGCGCAGGCTTTGGCAGAAGGTTTGGGTTCGATGTATTGGACGATGAGCTGGAGAGACGTGAATAAAAACCTTTTTGAAGCTATTGGCATCGAAAGAATTACGATCTTTTTTGTATTACTAGTGATGGTTTTGGCTGCGAGTTTTAATATTAGTAGCAACCTCTACGTCAGTGTTCTTCAAAAATATCGTGAGATTAGTATTTTTAAGGCGATCGGATTTTCTTCGCGCGATATTCAGAAATTGTTTTCTTATCATGGCCTTTTACTAGGTTTAATCGGAATTGTTTTTGGAATCGCCTTAGGTCTTTTGCTTTGCTTGATTTTTATTTTGGCTCAAAAGTTTTTTGTTATTTTGCCAGGCGATGTTTACCGACTCGATAATATTGGGGTCGATATTCGCTTTGTTGATTTGAGTGCGATTGTCGGAAGCGCAATTGCAATCTGTCTGATTTCGAGTCTTGCTCCTGCATATCGAGGTGCAAGGCTTAAGCCAGTAGAGGGACTTCGTTATGAGTGAGATGTTGATTGAAGCACAGTGTGTGACCAAGACTTATCCTATGGGTACTTCGCGTCTCGAAGTTTTAAGAGGGATTGATCTTAAAATTCAAAAGGGCGAGGCCATGTGTATCATGGGATCTTCCGGAGCCGGCAAAAGCACTTTGCTGCACATTCTTGGGACATTGGATCAGCCGAGCCTTGGAAAAGTTTTGTTCAAAGGTATGGATCTCACCAAAAAAAGTGATCAAGAGCTTGCGCAGTTTCGCAACGAGAGCATGGGATTTGTTTTTCAGTTTCATCATTTGCTTGCTGAATTTACAGCCATTGAAAATGTCATGATGCCATGTCGTATATCCGGTCTTTCGCAACGTGAGAGCCGCAGACGCGCACAAAGCTTACTCGATATTTTGGGTTTGCTTGAGCGCGCTGAGCATTATCCATCTGAAATGAGTGGAGGAGAGCAACAGCGCCTGGCGATTGCTCGAGCCCTAGTTCGCAAGCCTGAAGTTCTATTTGCAGATGAACCTACTGGGAATCTCGATACGGTCAATGCTGAGAAAATTCAGTCCCTCTTTTTTGACCTCAAGGAGCGCCTTGGATTAACGCTCGTTGTAGTCACTCATGATCCCGTATTTGCCAAAAAATTTCCGCGTATTTTGAGTATGCGCGATGGCTTATGGGCTCAGGCTTAGCTGCTTAAGTTTGCGACAATCCTCATCAAAAAGTGTCTAGACAAGGATAGTCTTTGCAGGCTAGTCTTTTTTGTTTTAAGTAAGCCCTACGCAAACTAAATGTCAGGAAATATTTTGCTTCGAAACCTTTTAAAAATGATGAGCTTTTTAGCCTTGATCCTGGTTTTTTTCGGGACGATTTCGGCGGCGATTTCAGGGGCCGAAGCTCAAAGTCAAAACTCTCTTCTTCCTAAGAGACCAGTTGCGCGTAAGCCGCTTAAAAAACGTACTCGAATAGATCTGCAAAAAGTAGAAAAGCCCACGGCCCCAATCGCTGCAAAGTTAGATGGCCCAAAAATCGTTAAAATTCATGTCAAAGGCACTCGCAAAATTGAAGTTGATGCTGTGACAACCAAACTTGTTAGCCGCGAAGGTGAAGGTTTTGATGCTGATAAAGTTCGCCTCGATGTCGAAGCGCTTTTTAAAACGGGATATTTTTACGATATTCAGGTTGATCGAACAAAAGTAGATGGCGGAGTCGATGTCACATACATCGTCGTTGAAAAGCCATCAGTTGTTGAGATTGCCTACACAGGCAATAATGAAATCGAACAAGACGAATTAAAAGAACAAACCGGGATTAAGGCGTTTGAAATCTTGAACATGACAAAAGTTCGAGAAGCAGTAGAAAAAATGGGAAAGGCTTACGAAGAGAAGGGCTTTTTCTTAGCAAAGATTACTCCAAAGATTACTCCAGTCAAAGAGGGCGAGAGTGTTAAAATTACTTTTGAAGTTCAAGAAAACGAAAAAGTAAAAGTAAAACGCATTACCTTTTTAGGTAATAAAAATCTGACTGATAATAAACTTAAAAGTGTGATTGAAACCCAAGAGGGTGGATTCTTTAGTTTTGTTTCTGGAAGTGGCTCCTATAAACAAGATAAGTTTGATCACGACGTTCAAGTTTTGCAGTACGCCTACTTCAACGAAGGTTATTTGCAAGTTAAGATTGACCGCCCGCAGGTCTATGTCACTCCAGATAAAAAAGGCATTTACATCACAGTTCGTATCGATGAGGGCGTGCGTTTTAAGGTTGGTACGGTTGATTTTGCCGGAGATCTTCTTTTTGATCGCGACGATCTCTTTAAGTCGATAGAGATTGCCAATTCAGGCTGGTATGTTCATGAGACCATGCTCAAGGACCTAAGAACTTTAACTGCTAAGTACGGAGATTTGGGTTACGCGTACGCGAATATCATTCCTCGCAATCGATTGCGAGAAAAAGATCGCGAAGTTGATATTACGTTTGAGATCGATAAAGGTAACAAAGTTTACTTCCATAAAATCAATGTCGTCGGTAACAATCGGACTCGCGACAAAGTTGTGAGACGTGAACTTCAAATTCGTGAGGGTGAGCTTTATAATGAGACTCGTAAGCGCGAGTCATATGACAACGTCAAACGTCTTGGATATTTTGAAGAGGTGAATTTCAATTCGAGTACTCCATCTGAGGGTGCGGACCTCATGGATATCGATATTGTGGTGAAAGAACGTAATACAGGAACGATTCAAGTCGGTGCCGGATACTCTACCTATTCGAACTTTATCTTTAACGGAAAAGTCGATCAGATTAACTTGTTTGGTCGCGGGCAAAAGTTGGGTGTCGCAGTCGACATCTCAAGCTTGAACCAAGTTTATAACTTGAATTTCACGGAGCCTTATTTCTACGACACACTTTGGTCGGTTGGTGTCGACGCATACTTGAGCGGTCGAGACGTTATCGTTTATTACGAAAATAAGAAGGGTGCCGCTGTGACGTTGGGACATCCACTCGCACCTTATTTGCGTGGATTTATTCGCTACAAATATGATTTTACAACTATCACTTTGCCGCCTCAGTTTAACGGCGATGGAACTCCAAACTTAAATTACAATAAAGACCTTTATGACACTTCGGCCAATGGAGATACATCATCCGCAACATTTACTCTTGAGTACGATAAACGAAACGATCGATTTATTCCGACAAATGGTTTCTACGCGAATACTTCGCTTGAATATGCTGGTCTTGGTGGATCTAAGAAATATACCAAAGGCACTGCGATTGCGCGTTACTATAAAAAGATTTTCTGGGATCTGACTTGGAGAAACAATCTGACTTACGGTGTGATACAGCCGAATGACGTTGGTGATCCAGTTCCATTCAACGAACTTTTCCGCCTTGGTGGACCTTACTCTTTAAGAGGCTTTGATCCTTACTCGATTGCACGCAAAAAGTATTCAGAGCCCCTTTACAACAATTATTTGCTCAGCGGATATTCTCCTCAACAAGCGGCTTTACTTGCAAGTCAACCATATGGCGGTACCCAAGAGTTATTCTACCAAGTTGAGATGGAGTTTCCTCTCGTGACTGAGGCTGGGATTAAAGGCGTTTTGTTTTACGACGTGGGAGAAGCAGAAGACATTGTTGAACTTCAAAGCATGAGACAAGACGTTGGCTTTGGTTTCAGATGGTTCTCTCCAATCGGACCTTTGAGATTTGAGTGGGGCTTCCCAATCGACAGGCAGGCGGATTACGGAGAGCGCGCTGTGAACTTCCAGTTTGCAATCGGCAGTCCGTTCTAGTTGCTATGATCTACGAGTTTTTTCAAACGCTTTTTTCGGATGCTCCTCACTGGGCAAAAAGACAAAATCTAGTGCAAGAAAGTGTCGCGATAGCAGCTCGCTATCGGCGGCAAAAAGATTTTTGGCTGAGTCATCTTGAAAATTGTTATAAGGAGATAAAAGCTTTTGGAAATGCAAAAAAGATAGCCGTTTTTGGTAGTGGTTACCTTCTTGATTTTCCGGCAGAGCTGCTTTCGAATCCTGAACTTGAGATTTTTCTTTTTGATGCTGTTCATCCGCGTGCAGTTCGTCAAAATAATTTCCGAGCGAAATGTCGGCTTATTACTTGCGACTTAAACATGAACGCGGCCGAGCTTTTTAAATCCTATGATCTCATACTTCGTCAGTGTGATGCTTTCATTTCATTGAATCTTCTTTCTCAATTGGCACTTCACGGGTCACAACATCTTGCCTCTCAAGAGAAGCAAAGAGTGGTGTTTGCGAAGGGCCTTGTTGCGAATCATTTGGGATTTCTGAAATCATTGCCAGGGCCAGTGCTTCTCATTAGTGATTTTGAAAAGCGTTTCGTTGATTTGAAAAATGAAGTTATTCTAAACGAAACGACTTTATGGGGTTTTCAAATGCCTCAACCAAATCGTAAATGGACTTGGAATTTGGCACCTCGAGGTGAAGTCTCAAAAGATTTTAGAATTGATTTAGAGGTTGGTGTTTGGACCTTTCATATCTGACCAAAACTGTCTCTGCGCTTGAGCTTGTGCCCGAAACATTTCAAGACCCGAAATATAGGAACAGTTAAAAATTTGTGCGCACTCCCTTCCTGGGGAATCTTCTGAGTAATTGATGTCGATGACTTGTTTGATGGGCCAGTCAGTTGGTGGAAACAATCCTTGTTGAGAAAAGTTTTTTCTACCGACCGCCCAGATAAGAGTGTGTGGAGCGAACTTCGATTTGAGCTCCTCTCGTGACTGCGCTGTCCTTGATGAAAATAGTTTTGCATCAGGAAAGCGTTCTTTAAGAACATTGAGTGTTCCGCCGCCACCCCAAATTGCAATTGGTCCATCTAGCTGCTTAGCAATGGCTTTTGATCCATCGATGTCGGTGTTTGTTCCTACCCAAGTATCATGCCATGCAAGTGAATTGATTGTTTGAAATAATCCACTGTTTTTTGAAATTTTAAATGCCAGTTCCTTAAGAGGGGAAGTCACCGCAGCTTCGGTCATACCGAATTTTTTAAGGCAGGCGAGTGCCAACTCAAATTCAACCTCTAAAACACGGATGGCGTAAAAAGCTTTATTCTGATTTTTAAAAAAATGAAATTGCTCTGCTGGAGACCTACTGTGAGAAACCGGATCTCCTATGACAGCTGCAAAATTCTTAGGATTTTCTAGTTCGTTCTGTCTCATTCTTTCAAGCAATGTGGGTTGGTCATGGGCGGAGCCCTGGTCGACTCTGAAGAACTGAAGTGGCTGCACAATCCAAAGACGGTACCACTTCCACCTTCCGTCTGATGACATAGGTAAAAAGCTTCTGTTGAGAGGATTTTCGGTGCGCCATAGGTCGGCTTTGATGAGGGCATTGAAATCTTCAACTTCGACGGCAAGTT